>CAYOFS010000020.1:0-22289 GCA_964403095.1 uncultured Flavobacteriaceae bacterium
TAAGTAATAATTTTAGTTTGTTTAACGGCACAAGCGTGACGCTTGCGCCAGCGGGTGAATACTATACATTTCTCTTGTTTCTGGACATTCAGCCTTAGAACCTATGTAATGAACGTAAATATCTACCTCTTCTAATTGAAAATTGACTTTAACATCATAAATTATCTATGAATCTCCAAAATTCAATAGAATATCAAAAAATTGCTCTGAAAACATAATTTATTATTTTACTGCAAATTTAACATTTCCACACAAATAAGGGTAGAACCATTATTTTTAAAAATAGTTGTTTTTATGTAACAAATATCACACTTAAATCAAATAATTATCAGTCAATTTGTCGCTTAAATAATATGGTATATTATTTGCTAATTAGCTATTACATAGCATTAAGCTTAATATCAATTAAAAATAAAAAAATGACAGAGTTATTAAATAAAGAAACGTTTTTAAAGAAGGTCTTTAATTTCGAAAAAAACAAAGAATGGAAGTACGAAGGTGATTTACCTTGTATTATCGATTTTTATGCCGATTGGTGTGGACCATGTAAAATGGTTGCTCCAATATTAGAACAATTATCTAATGAGTATGAAGGTAAAATTCATATTTACAAAATAGATACAGAAGTAGAGCAAGAATTAGCGGCAGCTTTTGCTGTTAAAAGTATTCCAACTATGCTATTTGTGCCAATGGGAGAAGCGCCACGAATGGCTCAAGGAGCTTTGCCTAAGACTAAATTTGAAAAAATAATAGGTGATTTTTTAAAAGTTGAAAAATAAAAATTAATTACCCTAGCAAAAGCAAAGGCTTCACTTAAAGTGAAGCCTTTGCTTTTGCTACTATTTTTCAATAATACCAATTCAACATCAAAATACGCTATAATTTTGAAATAGAATTGTTATAACTATTCAAAAAACTTAAACCAGTTTGTTTTTTATCAATTTTTCAGCAATTTGAACAGCATTTGTGGCTGCACCTTTACGTAAGTTATCAGCAACTATCCACATGTTTAAGGTGTTTGGTTGTGATAAATCTCGTCTAATTCTACCAACAAAAACAGCATCTTTTCCTTGTGCATAAATAGGCATAGGATAGGAGTTTGTTTCCAAATTATCTTGTACTTCAACACCTTCGGTTTCTTGTAATAATTCACGTATATCTACTGTTTTAAATTCGTTTTCAAATTCAACATTTACAGTTTCGCTATGACCTCCAACTACTGGAATTCTTACCGCAGTTGCTGTTATAGCAATAGTTTTATCGTTTAATATTTTTTGAGTTTCCCTTACCAATTTCAGCTCCTCTTTAGTGTATCCGTTTTCTTCAAAAACATCACAATGAGGTATCGCGTTTTTGTGTATTGGATATGGATAAGCCATTTCGCCATCAATACCATTATATTCATTTTCTAATTGCTGAACTGCTTTTACTCCAGTACCAGTAATAGATTGATAGGTAGAAATCACTAAACGTTTAATCTTATATTTTTTGTGTAATGGAGCTAGGGCTAAGACTAATTGTATGGTAGAACAATTAGGATTTGCAATTATTTTATCATTTTTTGTAATACTATTCGCATTAATTTCGGGAACAATTAATTTTTTAGTTTCGTCCATTCTCCATGCAGAAGAATTGTCAATTACAACAGTTCCAATTTCTGCAAATTTTGGCGCCCATTTTAAAGAAGTGCTGCCGCCAGCCGAAAAAATAGCAATGTCAGGTTTTTCATTTACGGCATCTGCCAAGCCAATTACCGTATAATCATTATTTTTATAAGATAATTTTTTACCAACAGATCTTTCCGATGCTACTACTAATAATTCTGTTATTGGAAAATTACGTTCTGCTAATACTTCTAACATAATGTTACCAACCATTCCTGTTGCTCCAACTACTGCTACTTTCATTTTTTATTCGTTTATTAGTTTATTCATTTATTCGAATAAGCTATACAAATTAACGTTATTTTATTCAAAAAATAGTACTAACATCATGATTTTTATTAATTTTACTAATCCAATACAAATTTAAAATGATAATTCTTTACGACACCAACAAACAATTTAAATACAAATATATTTATCGAAGAGATTATCGGAAATTTGAAAATGATTTTTTAATAAATACTATTGTAGCTTTAGATTATTTATACGAAAACGATTTGTTATTAGTAGATTATAACAAAATATCATCTTATAATAGAAGTGACAAAGTCAATATTATTGATATTTTAGTTGATGAAACTCATGACACTATTTATGTTAGACAATTTCATAAAAACCAATATCAACCATCGACCAATACTATTTTCTTTAACGACACGCAAGGAGCTATTTTTAGAAAAAAATATCGCAAAAGATTTACAGCAAGTAATAAAGGTTTTAATTCGCCTTTATCTTTATTTGCTCATGAAGTAATTCATTGTTATCACGAATTACACGATGAAGAACATTATCATCATAGAAGACATAATCACACAACAAAAGGAAGAAAAATTGTACCTTCTGGTAAAGATTTATCGTATCCAAATAAAGAAGAAGAATTGGTTATTTTACTTACCAACCAAGTAATTAAAAAATTAGGAGAAGATGTAAGAACAAATTATGGTAGAAGTTATTACGATGTGGATAATGTTCTTTCAATAAAAACCCTACGGAAAACCTTATAAATAGCAATCTTTGAACAATAAAAGCCTTGAATTAATGATAAATCTTCGTTTTTATTATCCAAATCTTACCATTTATAAGGTTTCTTTGGTGTAAGTTTAGGTCGAACTCAGGTTAAAAGAAGCCTAGCCTTAATTTATGTTACATCAATAATGAAACCCCATAAAGAGCAATACCAAAATACACAGCAATTGTCATAGCTCCAGCATAATCTTTTGCAATTCGTTGCCCTAAAAGTAATAAAAGTAATGTTTTGGCAGATATCACAGCAGCACAAAATCCAATTTCAGTAGTGTTATTTGTGTAAATTTGAATTATTCCACCAATAGTTAAAGCAGAAGCAATAATCTCCATTAAAGTTATAACACCTAACATTAAACTAGATTTTCCTTTTAAAAAAGTGTTTTTAAAATGATCATTAAAATACGCTATATTTCCTTTCCAATCGGTTAATTTATCAATTCCCGATGTTAAAAAAGTAATTAGTAAAAAAATTAAAACTAATAATTGAGGTGCGAATTTGGTTGCAGTTTGTATAAGGTATTCCATAATGAAAGAGTTTAATTTTAAGCAAAAATACGTTTTTTAATTATACTTTTAATATGGCGATTTATTAGATATTAAACTCATAGCTATTACGTAAAACGGATTGGCAATTAATTAAAGTTAAATCATTTTAATTGTCCGCCTTTTTAATAAAAAATTGATTCTACTGCAAATTTAGTGGTATTTGAATTTTTTATTACGAAAAACTATGAATAATAAAGGTTAATACAACCATAATTAACAAATACAAACCAATACGTATCATTTATAAAATGAAAAATGAAAAACACACATAATAATTGTATTTTTACCATGCTATAAAAAATTTATTCCAATAACATTATAATACTATTAAAAGATGAAGTTAAGACTTGATAAATCATTAATATTACTACTTACTTTAAGTTTACTTGTACTTATCTCTTCCTGTAAAAAGACAGATAAATCTTCAAATACAGATAATTTATTTAAGTTTAAAAAACATGTGTATTACACAACATCGGGTAATGTGTCCGTACAAGAACCAATAAAAATATCACTTGCTAAAGATGTTGCTAGTTGGGAGTCTAATCAAGAAATAGAAAAAACTATTTTTAGTATATCACCATCCGTAGAAGGAAAATTACAAGCACAAGATAAACGAACTCTAATTTTTCAACCCGAAGAACCATTAAAATCGGATACAGAATATACGGTTACGGTAAAGCTAAAAAAGTTATTTCCTCAAATTGATAGCGAGTTTAAAAAATATACTTTTTCATTTAAAACACGTAAACAAAATTTTAAGGTAAACCTAGGTTCTATAGTGTCATATTCTAAAAATATGCAATATATGCTTGGTAATCTTCATTTAGCAGATGTTTTATCTTTAAAAGACGCTAAAAGCCTTATTAGTGTAACACAAAAAGGCGAAAAATTAAAAATAAAATGGCACGAAGAACAGGTTTTTGACGATCATTTTCCATTTACCATAGATAGTATTCAACGTTTTGATGAAGACAGTGAAATTCTAGTGAAATGGAATGGTGAAAAATTAAACATTTATAATAAAGGTGAAAATACAGTGAAAATTAATGGTAAAAATAATTTTTCAATTGTCAAAATAGCCGTTATACAAACACCCGAATTACACTTAGCAATCAATTTTTCCGACCCATTAAAAAAACAACAAAATTTTAACGGTTTAGTAAGTCTTCAAAATGCAGGAAAACTTAAATATGTGGTTGATGGCAATGTGTTAAAAGTATATCCAACAAACCGAATTATTAGTAATGTAACTATGGAAGTGTTTAAAGGTATTGAAAATACCGATGGTGTAAAACTGAAAAAACAATATTCCGAAATGATTGCTTTTGAACAGCTAAAACCAGAAGTTAGATTAGTAAATAGCGGTGTGATTTTACCTAATTCAAATAATTTAAAATTTAATTTTGAAGCAGTAAACCTTTCAAAAGTAGATGTTAGGGTTATTAAAATTTACGAAAACAATGTGTTGCAATTCTTACAAAGCAACAGTTTAGGTAATAATAATTCACATGAAATAAAAAAAGTAGGAAGACGTATTGCTAAAAAAACCATTAATTTAATTACTAATAAATTAGATAATAATGGTAAATTTAAAACGTATTCCGTTGATTTAGCAAAGCTGATAAATGCAGAGCCTGGCGCAATTTACAGAGTTGAATTGAGTTTAAAACCTGAATACTCGCTGTACACATGTGATGGTTCAGAAACCACTTCGAATAACGAAGACGATTATGAAGATGACTATTACGAAGAAGATTTTTATTATGATGAAACAGATAATTACACCATTGCTCAAGCAAAGGAATTAGATGAACGTGAAGAACAATATTGGGATAATTTAATTTATGCCTATAAAAATAATCGTTATTACAGTTGGAAAGATAGAAAAAACCCATGTAAAGAAGCCTATTATTATCAAAATAATAGAACGGTTAGTCAAAATATATTAGCATCAAACCTTGGTGTTATTGTTAAAAAAGGAGAAAATAAAAACTATTATTTTGCTGTAACCGATATTTTAACAACTAAACCAATTTCAAGTGCCAAAATTACCTTGTACAATTTCCAGCAACAAGAAATAGGATCAACAACAACCAATAGTGACGGAATGGCTTCTTTTAAGCAAAATAAAAACGCCTATTTTGCTATTGTAAATAAAAGTTTAAATACAACATATATAAAATTAAACGATGGACATTCACTTTCGCTTAGTAAATTTAATGTATCGGGTAAAAAAATACAAAAAGGAATGCTTGGTTATATTTATGGCGAACGTGGCGTTTGGAGACCAGGCGATACTTTACACTTAAACTTTATTTTAAACGATAATGCTAATAAACTACCAAAAGGACATCCTGTAAAAATGGAAGTTACCGATGCTCGTCAGAAATTAATTTACAAAAGAATTTTAACCAATGATGTTAATGGTTTTTATAAATTCGATGTGCCTACTTCAACCGAATCGCCTACAGGGAATTGGAACTGTAATGTAAATGTTGGTGGCGCAAGTTTTTATAAATCGCTTAAAGTAGAAACCATCAAACCTAACCGATTAAAAATTAATATAGATTTCTCTGATGATGTTTTACACGCAAAAAAAGCAATCAATGGTGATTTAACAGTAAAATGGTTACATGGAACTCCTGCAAAAAATTTAAAAGCAGATGTAAATGTGAAATTTACCAATTCGTATAAGGGTTTTAAAAAATTTCCTAAATATAATTTTAGAGATCCAACAAGAACTTTTAATAGCGAAGAATTAACAATTTTTGACGGAAAATTAGATGAAAACGGAAAAGTAAGCATCAGTAAAAAAATCAACTTAAAAACAAAAGCTCCTGGAATGCTACGTGCATCATTCTTCACCAGAGCATTTGAAAATGGAGGTGATTTCTCTATGGACGTGTTTTCGAAAGATTATGCACCTTATATTTCGTTTGTCGGTTTACAATCGCCTAAAGAAAAAGCATACGGCTCTTTTTACACCAATGAAGATGTAACATTTGATGTTGTTACTGTTGATGATAGAGGAAACCCTATCAAAAGAAATGGTTTAGAGGTGCGTATTTATGAAATTCAATGGCGTTGGTGGTGGAATTCAAGTTATGATGATTTAGCATCGTATAGTGGAAGCAAATATCATAAACCTTATAAATCGTTTAAACTAAACACCGATTCTAACGGAAAAGCATCGTTTAAGGTAAATGTTAAAGAAACTGATGATTACTATGGCGGACGATACTTAATTCGTGTTTATGATCCAAAAAGCGGACATGCAACTGGTCGTACTGCATACTTTTATCGTGATTGGTGGAAACGTGGAAATACTGGAGATTCAGAAGCAGCTAAAATGCTTGTTTTCTCATCGGATAAAGATAAATATAATGTTGGCGAAACAGCTAAAATTACTTTTCCTTCGGCAAATGAAGGTCGTGCTTTAGTAAGTGTTGAAAACGGAAATGAAGTACTTAGTCAAAAATGGGTTATTACTAAAAAAGGAGAAACAGTAGTTGATTTACCAATTACTAAATTAATGGCTCCAAATGTTTTTGTAAATATTTCATTACTGCAAAAACATGCAAGCGTTAAAAATGATTTACCATTACGTTTATATGGAATTATTCCACTATTAGTTGAAGACCCAAATACACGAGTAAATCCAATTATTGATATGCCAAAAAAACTACAACCAGAGCAAGATTTTGTTGTTAAAATAAGTGAAAAAAACGGTAAAAAAATGACGTACACAATTGCGGTTGTTGATGAAGGCTTATTAGACTTAACACGTTTCAAAACGCCAAATGCCTGGAATGAATTTTATAAAAAACAAGCTTTAGGTGTAAAAACTTGGGATATTTTTGATGATGTTATTGGTGCTTATCCTGGCAGTATAGAACAAGTATTTGCTATTGGTGGTGATGAAGATTCTAGTGGTAAAAAAGCCAAAAAAGCCAACCGATTTAAACCTGTAGTTATGACTTTAGGTCCTTTTACTATCGGTAAAAATTCTAGTAAAAGTCATACTATAAAAATGCCCAATTATATAGGTTCGGTTAGAACTATGGTTGTTGCTGGTGATAAAATATCACCTGCCTATGGTCATGCACAAGAAACAACACCTGTTAAAAAACCTCTAATGGTATTGGCATCTTTACCAAGAAAATTAAGTCCTGGAGAAAAAGTAACCTTACCTATTACTGTTTTTGCAATGGAAAACCATGTTAAAAATGCTAACATATCTTTAAAATTAGGTAAAGGAATTAAAATTGTAGGTAAAAAAACTCAAAAACTAAGTTTTAGTAAACCAGATGAGAAAATGGCGTATTTTGAATTAGATGTATCCGAAGCAAAAGGCATCAATGAAATTGAAGTTATTGCACAAGGAAACGGCGAAAAATCTACATATAAAATAGAAATAGATGTTGTGAACCCCAACCCTATAACCAACAAAGTTACTGATGTAGTTCTACAACCAAATAGTGAGCAAATAATTGATTTTGCTACCTTTGGGATAAAAGGATATAATGCTGCTAAGGTAGAATTTTCTACTTTGCCACCAATGAATTTCACGCAACGAATGGAGTATTTAATACGTTATCCACATGGTTGTGTAGAGCAAACAACTTCGAGTGTTTTTCCTCAATTATATTTATCTGATATTTTTGATTTAACAGCACAGAAAAAACAAAAAATGCAAGATAACATCAAAGCTGCCGTTACAAAACTTGGTAATTTTCAAACAGGAAGTGGAGGTTTGAGTTATTGGTCTGGAGGAAATTCTGCAAACGATTGGGGAACAACTTATGCAGGGCATTTCTTAATTGAAGCAGAGAAAAAAGGCTTTGTATTACCTTTAACTTTTATGAGTAATTGGATAAAATATCAACGCCAAGAATCAAAAAATTGGCGAAGTAATTCACACTACAATAACACCTTAAATCAAGCATATAGATTATACACTTTAGCTTTGGCTGGTCACGCAGATTTATCTTCAATGAACCGTTTACGAGAAAGTAATTTAAGTAACGATGCTAAATGGCGTTTAGCTGCTGCTTATGCTTTGGCAGGACAAAAAGAAGCTGCTAAAAAAATAGCAAACACTGCAAATATTGACTTTAAACCGTATAAATATGATTATTATTCTTATGGTTCAGTGGATAGAAATAGAGCAATGGCAATGGAAACTATGGTCATTCTAAGTGATAATCAAGCTATAGAAATTGCTAAATCTATCGCAAAAAAACTATCTTCTAATTCATATATGAACACACAATCTACAAGTTATAGTTTATTAGCAATGGCTAAAATGGTTGCTAAAAATGGTGGAAAAGGAATTAATATTTCGTATAAATTTAATACCAAAAACGATAAGATAAATACCAAATATGCAGTGGCGCAACGCTCATTAAAAGTAAATGAAGGCTCAAATCAATTAAAAATCACAAATAATGATGCTAATGTAGTTTTTGTACGTGTCTTAAATAATGGTATTTTGCCTTTAGGCGAAGAAATTTCAGTAAAAAGAAACCTTAATGTAAATATTACATATCGTGATAAAGATGGAAAAAAGATAGACGTAACAAAACTCACACAAGGAACCGATTTTATGGCCTCAGTTACTATTAGTAATGATAAGCATGAATATGTAAACGATATTGCCTTAACCGAAATTTTCCCTTCTGGCTGGGAAATAGTAAACACTCGTTTTACCGATTATGGTAATATAAAATCAAGCGCAACCAATTTTACCGATATTAAAGATGATAGAGTTAATTTCTACTTCCATTTACCAGCAGGAAAATCGAAAACCTTTAATGTATTACTTAACGCATCTTATTTAGGTAAATATTACTTATTTGGCGTTCAGGCAGAGGCAATGTACGATGATGATTTTATGACACGAACAAAAGGTAAATGGATTGAAGTGGTTAAATAACTAAAAATATTTTTTCACCTTCTTTAAAAAATAAAACCAACACTTATCATAGGTGTCGTGTTTTTTTTCAGTTTCAGAATACCTTTAACTCATGTTATTTATTCTAAATAAAAAAACATACGTTTGTCTTGCTTACATTTTACATAAAATAGATTATCTTTGAAAAGTTGTCTAAAATAAAATATAATTATGATGAACTGGGAAAATTTACTGTCGTTAAAAAAACAAGGAGATACTCAAAAAAGGTTTCGTATAAACGAAGATGAAACACGTATAGGTTTTGAAGTAGATTTTGATAGAATAATTTTTTCAGACTCATTTAGAAGTTTGCAAGATAAAACACAGGTAATACCTTTATCAAAAATTGATTTTGTTCATACAAGACTAACACATAGTTTAGAAGTCTCAAGTGTTGCGCGATCTTTAGGTAGAATAGTTGGAAAACAACTTTTAGAAAAGTACCCAAATTTAAAAGAAAAAGGATACCAAATAAACGATTTTGGTGCAATTGTAGCCTCAGCAGCTTTAGCACATGATATTGGAAATCCTCCTTTTGGTCATAGTGGTGAAAAAGCTATTGGAGAATATTTCAAATCTGGTAAAGGGCAAAAATTCAAAGCGCAATTATCCAATAAGCAATGGCAAGATTTAATTGATTTTGAAGGAAATGCTAACGGATTAAAAATCCTTACCGAAAACCGTGAAGGAGTTCATGGAGGTTTAAGATTATCATATGCAACTTTGGGAGCTTTTATGAAATACCCAAAAGAATCCTTACCAAAAAAGCCAAGTAAACACATAGTTGATAAAAAATTCGGTTTTTTTCAATCGGAAAAAGAAACATTTCTTGATATTGTATCGGAATTAGGACTTTTAGCACTCAGAAACGATGAACATATAGCATTTAATAGACATCCGTTAGCGTTTTTAGTCGAAGCTGCCGATGATATATGTTATACCATAATAGATTTTGAAGATGGTATTAACCTTGGTTTTATTGATGAAGATTATGCTTTAGAATACCTAATTAAACTAGTAAAAGACACTATAAATACTAAAAAATATCACGCATTAAAAACTAGAAAAGATCGTGTGAGTTATTTAAGAGCTTTAGCTATTGGTAACCTAATTAAAGAAGCTGCTAAAATGTTTATTAATAATGAAGAAGAAATCCTTAAAGGGAATTATACACATTCCCTTTTAGATAAAAGTAAATATGAAGCTCAAATAAATGATATTATTAAAATAAGTGTAGAGAAAATTTATAAAAATAAAGAGGTTATTGAAAAAGAAATTGCAGGCTATCAATTAATTTCTAACCTACTAGATACCTTTATCACAGCAACAAATAATAAATTCAATAATAATGAAACAAATTATGATAAACTTATTGTAAGCCTATTACCCGAAAAGCACCAAGTTAACCCCGAATTATTATACGATAGAATTATGCAAATATGTAATTTTGTGGCTAGTTTATCAGATAGTACAGCAATATTACTACATAGAAAGTTTAGCGGAATGGACTTGTAATTAAGCCATTACAGGTTTCTGACCTAAGACTTTTAATTGTCTGTAATGTTCTTTTACAGCTCCCCACATAGTTTCATACTCATTATAAGGTAAATTAAATTCTAAAGCAGTTTCCTTCACAATTTTCGCTATTTTATTATAGTGTATATGACTTATCTGTGTAAATAAATGATGCTCTACTTGGTGATTCAAACCACCTGTATAAAACTCAACCAACCAATTTTTAGGTGCAAAATTAGACGTAGTATATAATTGATGAATTGCCCAAGTGTTTTTCATATTTCCCTTTTCGTCAGGTAAAGGCATATCGGTATTAGGCATAACATGTGCTAATTGAAAAATAACACTTAAAATAATTCCAGCAGTATAATGCATAATCATAAACCCTGCTAAAACTTGCCACCAAGTATACCCTAAGTATAATGGTAAAGCAACCCAAAGTGCATAATAAACAATTTTACCAATAATTAATTTAGTCCATTGTGTAGTTGGATTTGGCATATCTCCATAAGATAATTTACGCTTTAAATAATTGTATGATTGTTTAAAATCTGTTGTAATAGCCCAATTTACAGTAAGTAATCCATAAAGAAAAAATGCATAGTATTTTTGAAATCTATGAAATTTAAACCATTCAGAATTTTTTGAAAAACGGATAATTCTACCAGCATCAATATCTTCATCATGTCCAACAATATTAGTATATGTATGATGTAAAACATTATGCTGTACTTTCCAGTTATAATCATTACCTGCAAGAATATAAATACTTGCTCCCATTAATTTATTTACCCATTTTTTACTCGAAAAAACTTCATGGTTAGCATCGTGCATTACATTCATACCAACACCTGCCATTCCGACACCAACAATTATCATCATTAAAACCTGCAACCAACCAGATAAATTATCAACAGTAAAAATCACAATAAGTGGTGCTAAAAATAAAGAAAACATCACTATTGTTTTTATATAAAGCTGTCTGTTACCTGTTTTTTTTATCTTTTTATCTTTAAAATAGCTATTAACTTTTTTATTTAAAGTTCTAAAAAACTTTGCCTTGTCTATGTTTGAAAAACGAATTGTAGTTCCTTCCATAATTTAATTGGTTTAAAAAAAAACGAAAATAGCTAATTTTTATTGTTTATAAATAACATTTATCATATTTCGGAAGAAATATTGCAATTAATTAACATAGATTAATTATAAAAGCTATTTTTAATATAACTTTGCCAATATATTATGGAAGAAATCACAAAGTACTTTACAAATTTATCCGAAAAACAACTTGCACAATTTGCACAGTTAGAAAATTTATACAAAACTTGGAATACACAAATTAATGTTATTTCACGTAAAGATATTGATGAACTTTATTTACGACACGTATTGCATTCCTTAGCAATTGCAAAAATAATTGATTTTAAACCAAAATCTAAAATTTTAGATGTTGGAACTGGAGGCGGTTTCCCAGGAATACCTTTAGCTATTTTATTTCCAAAAACCAAGTTTGTTTTAGTAGACTCTATTGGTAAAAAAATCAAGGTAGTTAGAGAGGTTAGTACAGTTTTAGGTCTTGAAAATGTAACTGCAATACATGGAAGAGCAGAAAAGGTAAAAGGAGAGTTTGACTTTGTTGTTAGTAGAGCTGTTACTAAAATGGACGATTTTTATAAGTGGATTCGCAAAAAAGTAGCTACAAAACATAAACATGAAATCAGAAACGGGATTTTATACTTAAAAGGTGGTGATTTAACTAGTGAATTGGCTAATTTCCCTAAAGCAATACAACATAATATTTCTGAATTTTTTGAAAATGAATTTTTTGAAACTAAAAAAATTGTGCATATTCCTATTAAAAATAGATTATAGTTTACTTCATAGTAAGTGTCATATGTTTTAAATAAACAGAACCTATTCATAGTTAATAAATAACTAGTTTTTATGTATAGATATTGCAAATAATGTAAAATAAGTTGTTTGTTTTAAATCTATTTTTATGGAAATAAATTATATATTTGTTGAAATTTTCTTATATATTTTATAATTTATGAAAAAAAATGTCATTATACTTATATCTCTGTTTAGTCTATTTAGTTTCACTAATTATAATAAAAATAAGTCTTTTATTGGAGATTGGGTTTGGAAAGAGGATAATAAAACATTTAAAGTTCACCTTTATAGCCAAAACAATATGCTAAAAGGTGATTACTCATTAATGAAAACTGTAGAGGGAATTGAAACTGTTATGTATAAGTCAAATAGAGTTATTGATACGGTTTTTAATATTTCTTTTGGGTATGCAATAGCTGGAAATTCAAAAGACGGTAAAGAATTTCACGCAATAATAAAAGATAATGTTTTATTAGGTGATGGGATTCATGGAGTAAAAGAAGGAGCACTGAATTTCACTTTATTATCTAAAAATAAAGCTACTTGGAAAATTGTGCCACTTAAAACAAATGATAAAAAATCAAAAAAAGAACCTGAAAATTTTAGCGTTCCTATAGATATCGTATTAGCAAAAGTTAATTAATTATTTAATTTGAACTTTTTATTAAAAAGTTTTTATTACTTTTGTATATAATTATGACATTAGAAAATTACATAAAAGACTTATTATATAGATACAATTGTGTTATTGTACCTGACTTTGGTGCATTTATTTTAAACCCAAAATCGGCTATTATAAATAAATCAAATTTTACTCCGCCTTTTAAGCAAATAACATTCAATAGTTTAATTCAGAATAATGATGGCTTATTAGCAAATCACATTGCTAAAACGGACAAAATGCCTTATGGAACGGCTTTAAATTTCATTGCATTTGAAATAGAAGTATGGATTAATACGCTTTTAGATGAAGATTTAACACTTGAAGGAATTGGAGTTTTTAGTCTTATTGAAGATAATATACACTTTGAAGCAGATACTTCAATAAACTATTTAACATCTTCTTTTGGATTAAGTCCATTCATATCAAATACAGTTACAAGAGAAGTTGTACAAGCGCCTATTGTAGTTAATAATAATATTTCAACATACAAAGAACAAGTTGAAGTATTAGAAGAACAAGCGCCTATTTATATTAATCAAGAAAAGCGTGAAAAATCCACCTATTTTTTAAAATATGCTGCTGTTTTTCTTATTGGAGCTTCTATTGTTGGTCTATTAGGCAAAAAAGCATACGATTTAAACTTAGAGCAAAAACAAATTATTGCTTTACAGGAGCAACAAACATCTCGTGAAAACGAAATTCAAACTGCTACATTTGTAATTAATTCACCTTTACCAACAATTACACTAAACACCATTGAACCTATAAATAACCTTCACATTATTGCAGGTTCTTTTAGAAATAAATCAAACGCACATAAAAAGGTAAAACAGCTTACTAAAAAAGGATATAATGCTTCCATTGTTGGACAAAACAAATGGAATTTAACACAAGTTGCTATTCAAAGTTTTTCTAATTTAGACGAAGCAAATCAAAATTTAGCTATAATAAAAGCTACTGTTGCCAAAGATGCTTGGTTGCTTATAAAAAAATAATTTGCTATATTTTCTTCTACTTCTTATCATTTCTACATAGGAAGGAATGATATAAAAAGTGTGATTTTAACACATAATTAATATTTTTATATTCATATATATATTTGTAGTTCAATGAAAGATTTTTTCACTAAAATATTGGGTGTTTTATTATCAATGATAGTTGTTTTTTCAACCCTATCATTTAATATTGTTGCCCATTTTTGTGCAGATACACCTGTTTCTATTTCTTTTTTTAGTGAAAATAGTTTTTGTGAAGAAGAAACTGATAGTTGTTGTAATGAACAAAAAGAAATAAATTTTTGTGATACACTCTCAAATTGTGAAGATGATCATATTTCAAAAGCGCCTTGTTGTACCGACGAAAACACAATTATTGAAGGTACTCCTTTTACATATTCTTTAACGGAAAACGAATTATTCAATACTTTTTTAGTATCTAATAATAATTATAACTTGATATTAAGCACATATAAATCAATTGATTTATATGAATTTACTACGTATCAACCACCTATAATTGAACAAAATTTACAAGTTCTTTTTCAATCCTTCTTAATTTGATTTTTTAGTATTTCTATAGGGATATTTCTATAAAATGTAATACAATTACTTTTTATAGAAAATGATTTTTAAATTAAACTAAAAATAAAATAATGAAAAAACATATAATAGCCATATTATTGGCTTTTGTAATTGTTTCTATATATGCTCAAAAAGAAGAGCTAAAAGGAATGATTATGATTAAGGAAAACAATAAAACTATTGGTATTGAAGGTATCAATATATATTGGAAAAATACAAAAATTGGCACAACAACTAATGAAGAAGGTTGGTTCACTATTCCATACAAAAAAGAATATAAAAAACTAATAATAAGTTATTTAGGTTTTAAAACCGATACACTTACAATAATATCAAACAAAAAAATTCATCACACATTAAAGGCAGATTTCACCTTAAACGAAGTCGCTATTAACGCTCGTAAACAAACTACAAGTTTAGACAATGCAAAAATAGCAAGTGTTATTAATATAGATAGTGGCGAATTATTAAAAGCGGCGTGTTGTAATTTATCCGAAAGTTTTGAAACCAACCCTTCAATAGATGTTAATTTTTCTGATGCTGTTACAGGAACAAAACAAATTAAAATGCTTGGTCTAACAAGTCCTTATTTATTAATAACACAAGGTAACATTCCATCAATACGTGGAGCTTCTCAAGCGTTTGGGTTAACTTATACACCAGGAACTTGGATAAACTCTATTCAAATAACTAAAGGAGCGGGAAGCGTTGTTAACGGACACGAAAGTATTTCGGGGCAGATAAATACAGAACTTAGAAACCCTGAAAAAGATGATAAATTTTTCATCAATTTATATGCAGCAAATAATGGAAGAATAGAGGGAAACATTCATATTACACAAGATGTTAGTGAAAAATGGAATACTGGCTTGTACATTCATGGCAATACAAGAAATAAAAAGAACGATGCAAACCAAGATAATTTTTTAGATATGCCTCTTGGAAATCAGATAAATGTATTAAACGCATGGCGTTATCATAATAATAAAACAGGTTGGGAAAGCACTATAAATTTTAAGTATTTAAACGATGAAAAACAAGCAGGAGAAATAGATTTTGACAAAAATTTACATCAAAATACAAGCATAAAATACGGGACAACTATAAATACAGATCGTTTTGAAACTAGTGTAAAAGCAGGTAAAGTCTTTAAAGATACACCATATAAAAGTGTTGGTTTTCAAGCAGCTTATAGTAATCACAATCAGCAATCATTATATGGAATTAGAGATTATAATATTAAGCAAAATAGTGTTTATTTTAATAGTATTTATCAGTCAATTATAAGTAATACTAATCATTTATTTAAAGCAGGAGTAAGTTTAACTTATGATGATTATGATGAGAAAGTTATTGGGAATACTTTTAAAAGAGATGAAAAAGGAGTTGGTACTTATTTTGAATACACCTATAAAGGTAGTGAAAAACTAGGTGTTGTTGCGGGTTTAAGAGCGGATTATAATTCTATTATGAAATTCTTTATAACACCAAGATTACATGTAAAATATGATGCTACGGAAAAATTAACCTTTAGAGCTTCGGTTGGTAGCGGACAACGTATTTCAACAATTTTTTCGGAAAATCAAAAATTATTCGCTAGTTCGAGAAATATTATTTTACCAACAAATACCAGTACTACTTATGGTTTAAATCCAGAAAAAGCTTGGAACTATGGTGTAAGTGGAATATTTAAATACAAATTATTCAATAAAAAAGGAGATGTAACATTAGACTATTTTATAACCGATTTTCAAGAGCAAGTCGTTGTAGATTATGAAAACCCACAAGAGGTTGATTTTTATAACCTTAACGGAAAATCGTTTGCAAAGAGTTTTCAGTTAAGTATAAATCAGGAAATTATTAATCGTTTAGATTTGAGTTTAGCATATAAATATTTTGATGTAAAAACACAATATAATAGTGGTTTATTACAAAAACCTTTTCAGTCAAAAGAACGTTTTTTTGCCAATTTATCGTATAAAATAAACTCTACTAAAGAAGGTAATAAAAGCTATTGGATGTTTGATACTACTTATAATATTATTGGCAAACAGCGACTTCCGTTTACAGGATCAAATCCATTAGCATATCAAGCACTTGGAGTTTCAAAGCCATATAGTTTGTTAAACGCTCAAATTACAAAAACCTTTAATAACAATACGGAATTTTATATTGGTGGAGAAAATATTGGAAATTATCAACAAAAAAACGCAATTTTATCTGCCGATAACCCTTTTGGCACTTATTTTGACAGTACATTAATATATGCTCCAATAAATGGCGCTAATTATTATATAGGCTTTAGATATAAAATTTAATAATAAAACAAAAATAGATGAAAAAATTAGTATTAGTACTCGTAGTAATGTTCGCTATTAGGGGATATTCACAAAAAAAATCAGCTAAACATCAATTTAAAGTTGATGGAGTTTGTGAAATGTGTAAAGAACGTATAGAAGAAGCATGTTTAGATACAAAAGGTGTAAAATATGCTGTTTGGAATGTAAAATCACATGATTTAACAGTGATCTTAAATGAGAAAAAAAATTCAATTAAAACAGTTAAAGAGAACATTGCTAAAGTTGGTCATGATACAGACAAATTTAAAGCAACTGAAGAGGTTTATAATGATCTGCATAATTGCTGTAAGTACAGATCCGAAGCACCAAAATGTGAAACCATTGATAAAAAAAATAATTAATTACTAACCTGAGTTCGACCTAAACTTGCAAGTAAAGTTTTTAGCCTTTTTCTTAGGTAAGGCGTGGATTTGAAAGGCTATTTTTAGTTTGAAAAGACACAACGAAATATAAGGAAAAGGCTGAAAATCCTACGGAAAACCTTACCATTTATAAGGTTTCTTTGATGTAAGTTTAGGTCGAACTCAGGTTACTAAGGTTATCCTTTTTATTTTAATGGGTAATCACACACACAACGATTGTATTGTTGGGTAATTATAACTTAAAATATAGTATAAAACACCTTCAAAAGTAAAATTTTTGAAGGTGTTTTTAGTCTATCGGCTAATGAATATCTATTTTTAAGAAAGTCCAGAAATTATTCCATTATCATCAATAGTCATTCCTTCACTTGCAGGAGTTGCTGGTAAACCTGGCATACGCATCATTTTACCTAAAATAGGAATTAAAAAACGTGCTCCAGCTGCAATTTCAATTTCTCTAACTGTAACTCTAAAACCTGTTGGTCTTCCAATGAGCTTATCGTTATCACTAAACGATTTTTGTGTTTTTGCCATACAGATAGCAAAATCGTTAAAACCTAAACGATCAATTCGTTTTAAATTTAAGATTGCTTTTCGGTCAAAATCAACGCCATCGGCACCATAAATTTCACGAGCAATGGTTTCTATTTTTTCTTTAACTGGCGATTTCCAATCGTATAATGGTTTAAAAGTAGTTGCTTTATTTTCTATTACATTTACAACTGCTTTTGCTAAATCTTGCGTTCCGCTTCCGCCTTTTTCCCAACCTTCAGAAACTACTGCTTGAACTCCTAAGCTATTACATTTTTCTTTAATGAAACTAATTTCTGCTTCACTATCATTGATAAAAGAATTGATTGCTACAACTGGTTCAATATTAAATTTTCTAATGTTTTCAATATGCTTTTCTAAATTGGCAAATCCTTTTTTTACACGCTCCAAACTTGGCGTATTGTATTCTTCTTTTGGCGATCCGCCATGATGTCTAATTGCTCTAATTGTAGCAACTAACACAACACATTTAGGATTTAAACCAGCACTTGCACATTTTATATTTAAGAATTTTTCAGCTCCTAAATCAGCACCAAAACCAGCTTCGGTTACTACATAATTAGATAAAGATAAGCCCATTTTAGTAGCAATAATGGTATTAGTTCCTTGCGCAATATTTGCAAATGGTCCACCATGAATTATAGCAGGGTTTTTTTCTAAAGTCTGTACTAAATTAGGTTTAATAGCATCTTTTAATAAAATTGCCATGGCATTTTCTGCTTTTAAATCACGAGCAAAAATTGGTTTTTTATCGAATGTAAATCCTATAAAAATAGCACCTAAACGCTGTTTTAAGTCTTTAAAATCGGTTGCCATACAAAGTATTGCCATAACCTCAGAAGCAGGCGTAATATTAAAACCATCTTGACGAGGAATTCCGTTTGCAGTTCCGCCAAGACCAATAGTTATATCTCGTAAAGCTCTATCATTCATATCAATTACTCGTTTCCAAGCAATGGTTCTTCCGTCAAGGTTTAAATTTTTTATTTTGCTTTGTAAGTTATTATCAATCAAAGCAGCTAATAGATTATTTGCTTTTTCTACTGCATTAAAATCACCTGTAAAGTGTAAATTAATATCTTCCATTGGTACAACTTGTGAATATCCGCCGCCAGCAGCGCCGCCTTTTATTCCAAAAACAGGCCCTAAAGAAGGTTCTCTCAATACAACCGTTGCTTGTTTTCCTATTTTATTTAATCCTTCGGTTAAACCAATAGAAACGGTTGTTTTTCCTTCTCCAGCAGGAGTTGGTGTTAACGCAGTTACTAAAATTAAATTGTTTTGTTTAATTTTTTGTTCATCTATTAAATTTAACGGAAGTTTTGCTTTGTATTTACCATAATATTCTAAATCGTCTTCTTGAATATTAATTTTTTTTGCTATTTCTTTAATGTGAGATAATTCTGTTTCTTGTGCAATTTGAATATCGGTTTTATGTGTCATAGGTGTTCTTTGATTATTGAGTTGCTAATTTAAGTATTGTATTTTTACAAAAAAAAGTTTAACCCAAAAAAATCAATATAATTTAGTACTTTTACAAAGTGAGAGCAGCCTCGAACTCTAAATAGCAATCTAGAAGTTACTATTGCGGCATCAAGAGAAAGGTTTTTAACCGTAAAATCCATTTAGTGGAGTGTCTTCTTCATTTAAGGTGTTCTCACATTTTTTAATTAACATTCACAATTAATAATTTATACCATTTGTATTTTGACATTACAATGTCATTAAAAAGGCGTCTTTTAAAAACTCTTTAAAATCTTCATCTTCATCAACGGGTAATTCTTCCATTACGCCGCCAGTAAACATCATAAATATACGGTTTGCAATTTGTACTATTTCTTCGGGTGAATGAGATACATAAAGAACAGGTATTGGATGCTCTGCCAACAATTCTTTAAGCATTGTTTCTAAAACAGATTTTAATCTTAAATCTAGGGCAGCAAAAGGCTCATCTAATAGTAATAAATCTGGTTCTAAAGCAAAGGCTCTTGCTAATGAAACTCTTTGTAACATTCCTCCAGAAAGTTGAGAAGGATAATAGTTTTCAAATCCATTTAAACCCATTTTTTCTAAATAATATAGTGCCTTTTTTTGGGCTTCTTTTTTTTCTATTCCACTAACTATTAAAGGCAATAATACATTTTGTAAGGTTGTTTTCCAAGGTAATAGTCTAGGTTCTTGAAACACATAGCCTACTTTTTTAGTGTTGTTTATTAAAGTTCCTGATGTGGGTTTTTTAAGTCCTGCAATAAGCTTTAAAATAGTAGATTTACCAACGCCACTTGCTCCCAATATACCTATAATATCGGTAGAGTTTACCTCAAAAGACAGGTCTTTAATGACTTCAAAAGAGTCAAAAATTTTATTAATATTTTTAAATTGTATTAAAGGTTTATTAACATCCATTATACATCATATTTTTTTGTTAATAGAAATATTGAACAAAAATTTAAAAACCCTATAATGAGCGGAATAAAACCTAGGTAAAACCAGTAATTTCCTGAATAAAAAGCTTCAATAATTAATGCTACTAGTCCAATTGTTATTCTAATAGGTTGGCAAATTTTTGTAAGTTTTTTTATACTCATAAAATGTTATTTTAGCTCCTTCTTCTTAAAAAGTAATTTCTTACATTTAAGTAACCTATCTTATTTTTTTTACCGAGTTTTCTCTAAAAATAATTTAAAGTCTTCAGGTGATTTTGTAATGATACTACTTAACTTATTAATTGCTCTACTCATTTTATTTTTAGCCTCACAGCCTTCTAGATTATAGATATCACCATAATGTAATACATCTCTATAAGAGATATATACTTTTCCATCTTCTCCTTTATAAGCCAATATTTTTAACGGTAAATCAAGACCTGATCTAGGGTCTTTAGCTAGCATTTTCAACCCTACTTTTGGGTTTCCGAAAATTACTAATTCTGAGTCAGCAACATTTTCGGCACCAGAGTTCCTAGAGTTTTCTCCATGATTTATTCTAATAAAAACGCGAATACCTTCCTTTTTAGAAATTATTTTTTCTAATCTATCCATAGTAGTTTTAACATCTACAAAACTTCTTTTGGTTATAATACCATAATTCACTTCTTTTATTACTTTTTTATTTTCTTTCTCAACTTTTATAGTCGTAGTTTTTTGAGTTGATGCACAGCTTGATATTAGTAAAATTGTAATTAGTATTGTTATTATTTTATTTGTTTTCATCTTTTAAATATTTAGTTTGTTGTTATATAATATATTTATTCTTTCCATCTTAAAAAGTAATTCTCAATAGGTTTAAAAAAAAGGTATTCTACAATACCTACAAATGCTAAAGTAACTATAAGCCATGCAAAAATTTGAGGTGTATTCATATCAGAGTTTGCAAAAGAAAATTCATATCCAATTCCCGAATTTGCCCCTAACACTTCGGCTAAAATAATTATTCTCATTCCAGAAGTTATTACTATGGTCATTGCGGCTGCTAATGGACCAATTAGTGCTGGTATATAAACATGTATTAGTTTTTGAAAAATAGAAAATCTATATACGTTTGCCATATCTATAATTCTATTATCCACCATTTCCATGCCTTTTATGGTATTTACATAAACAATTGGTGATAATAAAAAAGCCGCTATAAAGACCACCATTTGCGTTGCTATTCCGAACCACATCATAGCTATTCCAACCACAATAATTGGAGAAATACTCATTACCATCCATCGCATAGGCTCTAATAAGTTTTTTATGTTTTGGTTTAAGCCAGCTATTATTCCAAAAATAAAACCAGCTATTCCGCCAAGTAAAATACCAATAAATGCTCTTTTTGCTGTAACCCAACATGCCGTCCAAAAAAGTTCGGTTTGAAGCATATTGCACAATTCATTAAAAGTCTGGACAGGTGAAGCTAACATAACTTCGTGCATAAAAATAGAGCCTATCTGCCATAAACCAAGCAATAAAAAAATACCTAAAACGGAATAAATAAATTTACTCGAATTTAGGTGTTCTAAAGCATCATATAAGTAGTTTTTCATAAATGTACTTTATTTAGCCTTAATATTCATAAATTTTCTATTATAAAGTCAAACTATTTACTATAATTGAAAATGCTCAGAAATTGTTTAGCTCAAAATTGAGTTATGATTCTCATTCATTTTATATTTGTTTTTGTATTCGTG
>CAYOFS010000021.1:0-21805 GCA_964403095.1 uncultured Flavobacteriaceae bacterium
ATTAGTTTTTGACAACAAAAATAACATTAATCCCCAACTTTTATAACTGACCCAATAAATATAAACATGTTCACAAAAAACACTAAATGTATATTACCGCATCATGGTATTCACAAAAAACTCGGTGTATTTAATAAATACACCGAGTTTTTTAATTTTAAATAATTAATATAATTATTTCTTAATTATTTTAATGGTTTTAATCCTATCACCACTTAATAATACTTTTACAAAATAAGTTCCTGATGTTAAATTATGCATATTCACATTTACTTCTAAGCTAGTAGCATCATCAAAATTTTGTTTTCTTATTTCTTGCCCTAAAACATTAAATATTTTAACTGCTTCAATATTTGTATTTGCTTTTAAATTAAGCGAATTTTCAACAGGGTTTGGATAGTAACTTAACACGGCATCAAGTATATTATCATCTATCTCTAAAGCGCCTCTTGGTATTGCAGATTCTCCACTAACACAAATAGTAAACTGACCTGGAGGACTTAATATGCCTGTAATATTACTTCTATCTACTGACCACACTCTAATATAGTATAAATCACCTGGTGTTTGATTTCTTAATTGCACCATACTAAAAAGATTATTATCACTAGCATCCGTATTAATAAAATCATCATCATCACTACAAGATTTTAATGCATAATTAATATTACCATTAGGTAAATAACTAAACGCTGGCTCTAAAGTTCCACAAGCATCTGTACCATCAACCACTTTATATACTGCAATAGCACTATCTTCCATCACACCTGCAAAACTGGTTTGTATAAGCGCAATACCAGTACTCGACATTGTAAATTTATACCAGACATCATTCACTTCAAATGCTGTATTTACACCATCTATAGCTGGGTCTGTACATGCGGTAGCTAACGCAGGTGTTGTTTGTGTTGCTAGAATATTATTACCTAAAATTGGCACACAATCAACACCCATAGTCAATTCAATTGCATCAGCACAGGTATCATTTAATGGCGCTCCAACTTGTGTATTTATAATAAAAGGACCTGCCCATCTACTTGGATCTGAACCATCTGCTTCACAATTAGCTCTAATGTATATTTCAAATGTAGAACTTGGTATTAAGCCTGTTACCGTATATGGATTAGTAATATTTTCATGCATGATTCCAGAACCTTGAGGAAAGGTTGGATAGGTAACTTCTAAGTCCCAACCACCAGCTGGTACAGGTGTGTTATTATCCATCCAAGAAATTTCTACTGAGGTTGTTGTTGTATTTGATGCTGTTATACCTGTAACCTCTAAACAAGTTGGCAATGTTGTTCCTTGTACTGGACCTAAAATACTATCTCCATTTGGACAATGTGCCGTTATATAGAAATCCCAATCGGTATCCACATCTAAACCTACTACTGTATAAGGGTTGTCTAATGTACCATCTAAATCTTCATCTGTCACACTTTGCGTTTGACCTGAACCTAAAGCAAACCCAACTGGTCCATATTCTACAGTATATGTTGTTGTTCCTTGATCATTATCATTATCTGTCCAAGCTAGATCAACAGTAGTTGTAGTTTCATTTGATAAGGCTAAATCATAAATTGGCCAACAATCTGGTGCTTCATCAATTTTTATATCATCAATTGCTAAATCATCATAGTAATCTGTTCCATTATTTTCATCAACAGTAAATTGAACTTGTATTGGGCCTGTGATGGTTAAATTTGTTAAATCTAATATTATTTCTTCCCAACCAAGTGTATTGCTATTACTAGTGAAAAAATCAGTATTCCATACTGCTCCATCCCAAACATCAATTGAAAAATCTACATTTGTATTTCCTTCATTATGACTAATGTAATGAAAATATAATGTTGGTGACGTAAGTGTAGCTGTATTAATCAATGGTGTTGAAATAGTATTATTATTACTTACATGAGGATTAGAATCATCAACGTAAGCAAAATAACCACCACTTTCGGTACTTGTACCAAATACATTTCCATTATCTCCAACATGAGCAGTTTCTCCGCCTCCCATTGTGTTGGCAAATGCCCAAGGATCTAAATTTGGAGTTTGATTCCAACAAGGGTCAATTACACCTGCATCTGAAAAATCTTCATGGAAGGGTGCATTGAATATTGGACATAAAGTTGTAAATGCTATTGGTCCTGCCCAAAGACTATTATCTCCTGCCCCACAAACTGCACGAATATATAATTCGTAATCTGTTTGATCTACCAAATCTCCTTGAACAAACCCTATATTATTATCTGCTGCATTAAGAGTTGCCGTATTGGGATCAAATCCAGGTGGTCCATAAACAATTTCCCAAGCAGTTGCTGCAGGTATATTGCCATCGTTCCATGTTAAAGTTACATCATTTGCCCCTACATTATCAATTGAGATAGAATTTACATTAACACATGTTGGCATTTCACCAATAAATACATCGTCAATTGCAAAATCATCAAACTGACTATTATTAACCTCATCTACATCAAATCTAACTTGTATTACTTGATTAGCATAAGGTGTCAAATCAACAAATACCTGTTCCCAACCATTTGTATTGGAGTTACTTGTAAAAACATCTTCCGTCCAAGTTGTTCCATTCCATATATCTACTGAAAAATTAACATGGAAGAAAAAGAATTCATCGTTACTAATATGATAAAATCCTAAAGTAGGGTTTGCAATTCCTGTTAAATCAACAAAAGGCGATAATAAGTATGTATTTAAACTATTAGGATTATCATCATCAACATAAGCAAAATAACCACCACTTAAAGTTGTTGTGCCTTGTACATTACCTGCCTGACCAATATGACCTGGAGCAGTTACATCATTATCAAATAGCCAATCTTCATTATTGCTTGTACCTTGATTCCAACATAAAGGTGTATCTCCATTATTATTGAAATTTTCCATGTATGGAGCTGTGAAAATATCACATTTAGTTGTAAAACATGCTAAACCTTGCCAAAAACTATCTTCATCACCAGAATTTGTACCACAAACTGCTTTAACATAATAGCAATATTCGGTTGCAGCATCTAAATTTGTAAGTGTAAATGGATTTGTTGGTGCAGTAACTAGAGTTCCTGTGCCTTGCGTAAAACCAATTGGGCCATATTCTATTTCCCAACCACTTTGTGGTGGTGTTGTGTTTGTATCTGTCCAAGAAACTTCTGCTTCGTGAATAGTAATACTTGCTTCATTAACAGCTAAATTTTCTGGCATAAAGCACGTAATTGGTGGTGAACATAAAACTCTAGCTTCCCAACCTAATCTTGTAATTGATCCATCTGAATGAAATTCAAAAGTCAAACAACCTCCATTTACAATTGTAGCAGATAACATGCCAGGTGAGTTTGTTCCTCTAAAAGTTCCATCTACTCCTGGCCCCATTATTTGAGGTGAAGCTGTTGTATCTCCATCATAAATTTTCATCCAGTCACAACAATTTTCTGTTTCAAAAGCGTCAAAAATTACCGTAACAACATCACCAACATCATCAGGACATATAGTTGTAACTTCACTTGCTATTCCGTTAGCATAATTCCCGTTTGGACCACCTATAGTTGGATCTGTTGGATCTGTTGGATCATAAAATACATCTCCACAACCTGCTACACCTACCGGAGTACAAAAATTAAACGGTCCAAACCATTCACTGTTTATACTATTTGTAGCATCACACAAGGCTCTTACATAAACATCATAACAAGTTACAGCATTTAAACCTGAAACAGTATAAGGGTTTGTAAAAGAAGTTACTGTTGTCCCACTACCTTGAGAAAAACCTGTTATTCCATATTCAATTTCCCAACCATCTTGAGGTATCACTGCATTATTATCTGTCCATGATATTTCCGCTTGATTATCTAATATTGGGCCAGAATCACTATTTATATTTGTAACAGCTAAACACATTGGCGTTTCTTGTGATAATAAAGTTGGTGAACTAAAACAAAAACCAAAATCATGATCGTTATCATTAAATCTAATTCTATATTTAAAATGTTGTAACTGTGATGGTGTAAATCCAGTTATTATTAATGGACTACTAGTATAATTAACTAACCCATTACAAGTTGTGTAATCAAAAGTTGATGAATTCCCACCAAATACATGCCATGTTAACCATAGATGATTGTCATTATCCCACCACTGTAAATCTAAATCACCTAAATTGTCTACATATACATACGAACCTGAAACTGCAATTTGTCCATGTGGTAAAGGCAAAGCTGTTGTAGCAGCAGTTAAATCAATTACTGGAGACTCTGCTTTAACATTATCAAATAATGAACCTGAAACCAAATTATCATCATAACTAAAATTTGGAGTAATTGTTGGGTCATTTAATAAAGAAGATGCTACATAATCACCTGTTATTGTCCAATCGGTACTTGGCCAGTTTGCTGGCTCATTAACTTGTGCTTGTATGTGATTTGCACCAAATAAAAATGCTACAAAAGTGATTATTAGGGTAAATTTTTTCATCAAAAAAATATTTTATGTTAGTGTATAAGACGCTAAATTTATTGCTTTTTTTTTAAATAACAAAATATATCGTTATTTTTTAACTTTTAGCTGGATTTAAAACATAAAAAAACATAAAAATAAATTGGTGTTTTTTTATGTTTAAATGTTTTAGATGTTTCACAAAACGTCTTTACTCATCATTGATTAATCAACGAGTCTTCCATGTATGACATTTACTCATTAAAGCCTTCCATGATTGTTTGGCTAATCCCCATATTAGAGAAACCACCATCATGAAATAAGTTTTGTAAGGTTACTTTTTTTGTTAAATCAGAAAATAATGAGATTGTATAATCTGCACATTCTAATGCTGTTGCGTTACCTAGAGGCGACATTTTTTCTGCATAATTTAAAAAGCCTTGAAATCCTTTTACGCCACTACCAGCCGTTGTTGGTGTTGGTGATTGAGAAATGGTATTTACACGAACTTTTTGTTCTTTACCAAAGAAATACCCAAAGCTACGTGCTATTGACTCTAAATATGCTTTATTATCTGCCATATCATTATAATCTGGAAAAACTCTTTGCGCTGCCATATAAGACAATGCTACTACACTTCCCCATTCATTCATTGCTTTATTATTATATAAAACACTCATCACTTTATGAAATGATACTGCCGAAATATCCCAGCCTTTTGTAGTGAAATTATAATTTTGACTTGTATAATGATTTCCTTTACGAACATTGACCGACATACCTATTGAATGCAAAACAAAATCTAATTTACCACCTAAAATTTCAACTGATTTAGCTACTAAATTTTCTAAATCTTCTATTGAAGTTGCGTCTGCCGCAATTACTTCTGAGCCTGTTTTTTTAGCTAATTCATTTATTGCTCCCATTCTTAATGCAACTGGTGCATTTGTAAGTACGAAAGTTGCTCCTTCTTCATGTGCTCTTTCGGCTACTTTCCAAGCAATTGAATTTTCATCTAAGGCACCAAATATTATTCCTCTTTTTCCTTTTAATAAATTGTACATAGTCTATGTGTGTTTGTTAAGCTCATATTCCGTATTCCCAATGGGAATAAATTTCACTTATTGAGCGTTATTTTATTTTTAATAGTATTGACAAAAGTAAACAATTTTATTGTTTTAACAATTGTTTTGCATGTGCTAAAGCAGATTCTGTTATATTTTTACCTCCAAGCATTTCGGCAATTTCGGTTAATCTTTCTTCTTTAGATAATTGTTTTATATTGGTCTCTACTTGTTTATTCACTTCTTGCTTAAATACTTTATAATGTTGGTTTCCAACTGCTGCTATTTGTGGTAGATGTGTAATTGAAATTACCTGCATATTTTCACTCATTTGCAACATTACCTCTGCTATTCTATTAGATACTTCACCCGAAACACCTGTATCTATCTCGTCAAAAATTATGGTTGGTAGTTTTGTGTATTTAGACAGAATAGATTTAACAGCAAGCATTATTCTAGACATTTCACCGCCTGAAGGTCCTTTTTTTATTGGGATAAAATCAGTTCCTTTATTAGTAGAGATTAAAAAATTAAGTTCTTCTTTTCCGTTTGGCAAATAACTTTCTGTTTGTTTTAATTT
Source organism: uncultured Flavobacteriaceae bacterium (assembly GCA_964403095.1). GTDB lineage: Bacteria > Bacteroidota > Bacteroidia > Flavobacteriales > Flavobacteriaceae > S010-17. Next base: position 6,094 of record CAYOFS010000021.1, read on the forward strand.
TATATCAAATTTCACTGAAGGCATTTCAAGTTTTGCAAGTGTTGATTCTAGTTTTTTGATGAAACTTGGTCGTATTTTTTCTCTATTTACATGAATTTTATGAGCTAATTGATCTAGCTGTTCGCTTACCTTATCAATTTCAATAGTTTTATTTTTGACAATTTCGTTTGCATTTTGTACATTTTGTACTTTTTTATCTAAGGCTTCAAAAACAGCATCTAATTTGGTAATTGAAGACACTTGATGCTTTTGCTGTAAATTATATAACAATTGTAATCTGTCGTTATATTTTTCTAATTCAAATGGATTAGATTCCGAGCTTTCATTGTAATTTTCTAATTCTTTTGAAATGTCTTCTAATTCAATTTTTAAGCTTGTAATTCGCTCATGTAACAACTTATAATCATTAGAAAAATCATTTATTTTAGATAGATTTTGCTGTACTGATGATAATGCTGCTATTAATCCGTTTTCTTCGGCATAAGCTACAGCTAAACTTGCCGATAAGCTTTCTTTAATAAGTTCAACATTGCTCAGTTGATCTATTTTACTTTCTAAGTATTCTTGTTCACCCAATTTAAAATTCGCTTTCTCTAGCTCATCAAACAAGAAAAAATTATAGTCGTACTCTTTTTTTGCAAGCTCTTGATCTTGTAATATTTGAGCAAGTTCTTTTTTATGTTCTTTAAGTATTTTTAAACCTCTACTATACGATTCTAAATATTTTTTATTATTAGCAAGCGAATCTAATAAGTGAAATTGATAGTCCACATTTGCTAATTGCAAGGTTTGGTGTTGAGAATGCACATCTACCAGTTTTTCGCTAAGCTTATTTAATACATTTAAGGTTAAAGGCGTATCATTTATAAAAGCTCTTGATTTTCCACTTGGCAGAATTTCTCTTCTAATAATTGTAAGTGCTTCGTAATCTAAATCGTTTTTAGTGAAAAATGATTTTAACTTATAATTTTCAATTGAAAATTCGGCTTCAACAATACATTTTTGTTTTTTATTTTTTAAGGATGACAAATCTGCTCGCTTACCTAATACTAAGGCTAAACCACCTAATAAAATTGACTTCCCTGCACCTGTTTCACCTGTAATAATTGACAAGCCTCTAGTGAAATCAACTTTTAAGTGATCTATTAAGGCGAAGTTTTTTATTACAAGGCTTTGTAACATTTTGGGTTGGGTTAATTATTAGTTTTTAGGTTTTACTGCAAAATTTAACGAGAAATCACGTTTTAATATCATATTTGTTTATTTTTTCCATTGATAAAAAAATAAGCCAGTTTTTAAAATAGTAATTTATTTTATTTTATTCCAACTTTCATTTTTAGATGGATAAACACGCATCAACATTTCTCTCAAATCACGCGTGTCAATTTTTGCCCCATCTTTAAAAATAGATTCTATTTCATCGGATTTTGTATCTAAGAATATACGTAGTAAAAATGCAGATGGTCTTCTAGAGTAGATTCCTTTTAATTTAATTATAGCGTTCGCAATATTTTTTTTTGCTTTTGGCTGGTCTTTACTCATTATATCTAAACCTTTTATATGATATTCATACATCATACTTCTAAAGTTTTTATACATTGCATTTAAAACATTATCAATTAATTGAAATCTTGATGTATTTCCATCTAAACTATTCCACCCTTTACGACCTCCTTGTTGAGCAATTAATAAAATTTGTTCTGCTTTTTTAAAATATTCATCGCCTCCTTTAAGAGCAAAACTATCTTGGTCAAAACCTAAAATAACATACGCATAAAATGATAATAGTGATGTTAAATTAGATTGATATGAGGTTTCATTATAAATTAGTGGCTGAAATTCTTCATAAACAAATTCAACATCATCATCATTATAATTCAGTGTTGGTGTTTGATATGTAGCGTTAAATGTAGGTCTTACAGCTTGTAATTGGATGCTACCTGAAAATTTATTACCACCTGTTTGCTCATTAATATTTAAAACTATAACAGCTTTTATTTTTTCTTGGCTCTTAAAATTTTTATTTGTCCATTTAGTATTGTTCATAAAATCAGTTACTGCTTTTTCTAGCGAAGTAAATAATTGTTTATTAGAACCACTAATTTGACTAGCATTAACAGTTACTTTACAGTTTAATTCTTGAGAATTAACTGCATTAAAGCTTAAAAGGAATAGCAATATTATAAAATATCTTTGCATAATGTTTGTCTTAACTTTTTCAAATGTAGCAATAATTCTAACGCTTGAACTAACTTTATATTATAATTTATCTAAAATGCTTTCAAAAATATCTTTCGCTACTTCTTTTTTAGATTTTAATGAGAATTTTTGTATTGAATTATTTTTATCAATTATCGTTATTTTATTGGTTGCCGTTGCAAAACCTGCACCTTTATCTTGTAAGGAATTTAGTACTATCATATCTAAATTTTTGCGTTTTAGTTTACTTTGCGCATTAGCTAATTCATTGTTTGTTTCCAAAGCAAACCCTACTAAAAATTGGTTTTTTTTAATATCGCCTAAAGAGGCTAATATATCTTTTGTTGGCACTAAATCAATTTGTAATCTAGCGTCTTTTTTCTTTATTTTTTGATTTTCAATTTGCGCTGGCTTATAATCAGCTACAGCTGCTGTTGCAATTACAATATTTGCTTTTTCAAAGTACTTATGTGTTTCAATATACATTTGATCAGCACTTTCTACTTTGACAATAGTAATAGAGTCAAAATTAACTTTTTCAAAAGATGGTCCTGAAATTAAAACCACCTGAGCACCAAGACTCGCTGCTCTATTTGCAATAGCATAACCCATTTTGCCTGAAGATCGATTGCCTATAAATCTAACTGGATCAATTGCTTCAAAAGTTGGACCTGCTGTAAGTAAAACTATTTTATTCTTTAATGGTAATTTAGATAAAATATCATTTTTTATAAATGTGATAATATCTTCTGGCTCTGCCATTCTACCTTCTCCAACTAAACCACTAGCTAATTCACCACTTGTAGCGGGAATTAAAATATTATCAAAACTTTGTAATTTAGAAATACTTGTGTTTGTAGATGGATGTTTATACATATCCAAATCCATTGCTGGCGCAAAATAAACTGGACATTTAGCCGATAAATAACAAGCCAGTAACAAATTATCACAAGTGCCATTTGCCATTTTTGACAAGGTATTTGCTGTTGTTGGAGCTACAAGCATTAAATCTGCCCAAAGCCCTAAATCTACATGATTATTCCACAGTTCATTTTCCTCATCTTTATTAAAAAAAGAAGAATGAACAGGATTTTTAGATAAGGTTGAAAGTGTTAATGGTGTAACAAAATCTTTTGCAGCAGGAGTTAAAACTACCTTTACCTCTGCTCCTGCCTTTACAAAACCTCTAACTAACGTTGCTGTTTTGTAAGCGGCAATTCCACCACTTATACCAAGCAGTACTTTTTTACCACTTAATATAGACATTAGTCTTCTGTTTGTGTGTTTTCTGGATCTCTATGATAAATTTTACCATTTAACCACTCTTCAACTGCTAATGCTGTTGGTTTTGGTAAACGTTCGTAAAATTTAGATACTTCAATTTGTTCTTTATTTTCAAAAACTTCTTCTAAACTATCGTTATGCGTAGCAAATTCGTCTAATTTTTCAATTAATTCTGAACGTAAATCGCCATTAATTTGAGTTGCTCTTTTTGCTATGACAGCAATAGCTTCGTAAATATTATTAGTCGGTTCAGCAATTTTATTCTTATCGTAAGTAATTGTTGAATTTGCAGCGTTTGAATTTTTATAATCCATAATTAATTGTATTATTTCTCAACAGTAGTATGAGAATTGGTTATTTCAATTTCTTTTAATAAATTTTCTAATAAACTTTCAGCTTCTTTTTTGAATTTTGAATCTGGGTAATATTTAATATAACGTTTTTGTGCTTTAACAGCTTCCTTAAGACGTTTTGCTTTTTTATATTCTACACTATTCATAGCTAATTTATAAGACGCTTTGAATTTGTAAAATAAGGCGTCTTCTTTATATTTAGAGCCTAAAAAATTCGAATTATAATTATCAAATGCAGTTATTGCAGACTTATATCTTTCCGTATGATAATATTGATATGCAATATCGTATGCTTTTTTATTTAGTTTATTTATTAGCTCTTTATATTGTGTATTAACAGTATCGATGTTTTCAGAATTTGGATATAAATCTAAATATGTTTGCAAAGCCTCTAGTGCCTTAGTGGTGTCTTTTTGTTCTAAACTAGAGCTTGGAGATAGTTTATATAATGCTTGTGAGTTTAAAAAATAAATTTCTTGTATTTTAGAGCTTTTAGGATAATTATTAATAAATCTATTAAAACGATATGTAGCTAAATCATAATTTTTCATTTTATAATCAGACACAGCACTCATATATCTAATACGCTGTAATTGAGGCTTGTTAATAAAAGTTGGCGCCACTTTTTCAAACAAAACCATCGCTTTACTATACTTTTCATCATTAAATAATTCCTCGGCAAGTTTGTATTGAGATTTAACATCTCCCTTGTTAAGGATTTTGCTATATTCGCTACAAGAAGCTAATGTTATAATGGTGATTAATAAGAAAACTAAATTTTTCATTCTGCAAAGATAATATTAATTAATGAATTATAATAATATAAAACAAAAGTATGTTGGTATTCTAACCTATTCATGTTTTTTAGTCCTAAATGTTTGTTAAATTACCTTTGGTCTTTGGTCTTTTGTTGTTTAAAAATCAAATTCTGTTTGACCACAAAGCAACTCAACTTAAAAATGTATTTTTGCGTTTGTAAGTAAATTAAAATAATAGTTGAAAAAATACATTACAAATAGTACGTTACAAGATTTAGAGTTTCCTATTGTTCTAAAACATATAGCGGAATTTTGCACCTCTAATTTAGGTAGAGAACACATCTTAAAAACAATTCCATTACACAATAATGAACATCTTCATATTGCATTAAAACAAGTAAACGAATACCTTAGCTCTTTTGAAAGTGAAAATCATATTCCAAATCATGAATTTGAGCCTATTAGTAATGAAATTTATCTTTTAGGAATTGAAGGTAGTTTTATTGAAAGTGATTCTTTTATTAAACTTACAACTATTTCATTTACTGTAAACGAATTACTTAAATTTTTTAAAAAATTTACTGATTATTTTCCGCAATTAAATCTATCGGTTGAAAAAATAGAATTAACCAAAGTTATTATTGAAAGTATTACCAAAATTATTGCGCCTTTTGGCGAAGTAAAAGACAATGCATCGGGAACTTTAAAACACATTAGAAAACAATTAAATGTAATAAAGGGAAAACTAAGTAGTAGCTTTAACAAATCACTTAGTCATTACGCTAGTGCTGGATATTTAGACGATATTAGAGAGTCTGTTATTGACAACCAACGAGTACTAGCCGTTAGTGCAATGCACCGAAAAAAGGTTAAAGGCAGTATTTTAGGAAGCTCCAAAACAGGAAGTATCGTTTTTATAGCGCCAGAATCAACTATTCAATTCACTAGAGAATTACGCAATTTAGAATACGAAGAGAAAGATGAAATTGTTAAAATTTTAAAACGTTTAACCGATGATATTCGTCCTTTTAAGGATTTATTACAACAATATCAAGATTATTTAACCTTGTTAGATAGCATTAGTGCAAAAGCAAAATATGCACAAAAAATCAATGCCTGCTTACCAACAATATCAAAAAATAAAAGCATTTTATTACGTGATGCTTTTCATCCTATATTATGGGAATCTAATAATGAGAAAGGTATAAAAACAATTTCGCAAACCTTAGAGTTAAATGCTAAACAACAAATTATTGTTATATCAGGTCCAAATGCTGGTGGGAAAAGTATCACACTTAAAACAATTGGTTTATTACAAGTCATGATTCAAAGTGGGATTTTGATACCTGTTCATGAAAAAAGTGAAATCCATTTTTTTGATACTATTTTAACCGATATTGGTGATAATCAATCCATAGAAAATCAATTAAGCACTTATAGTTATCGTTTAAAAAACATGCGTAATTTTTTAAATAAATGCAATAAAAATACCCTGTTTTTAATTGATGAGTTTGGAACTGGATCAGACCCTGAACTTGGTGGTGCTTTGGCAGAAATATTTTTAGAGGAGTTTTATGAAAAAAATGCCTACGGAATTATAACTACACATTATGCTAATTTAAAAGTTTTAGCAAACGAATTGGATAATGTTGCCAATGCAAATATGCAATTTGACACACGAACTTTAGACCCTTTATATACACTGCAAATTGGTCAAGCAGGTAGTTCTTTTACTTTTGAAGTAGCACAAAAAAACGGGATACCATTTAGACTAATTAATAGAGCGAAGAAAAAAGTAGAACGTGAAAAAATTCGTTTAGATAAAACTATTTCAAAACTACAAGGCGAACGTAATAAATTACAACGCTCACACCAAAATCTAGCAAAAGAACAGGAAAAAGCAAAGTCAGTAACCGAAAAACTAAGCGAGAAACAAGAAAAACTCCAAAATAAGATTAACGGCTTACAAGAATTATACGACAATAATCAAAAAATGTTGCAAATAGGCAGGAAAATAAATGAGTTCTCTAATCGCTATTTTCAAAATAATAATAAAAAGCAATTACTTGAGAATTTTCAAAAATGGATCACTATTGAAAAGGTTAATTATGATAAATCTTTTCAAAAGACAACAAACAAAAAACAGCAAACAGAAGACGGAAGAGAAAAGAAAAAAGATTATCCAAAAATTGAGCAAGATTTATTGAAATTTAAAGCTAAAAACAGCAATAAACCGTCAAAGAGAGATTTGCGTTTACTAAAGAAAAAACAACAAATTAAAGATAAACTACAGCAAGAAAAGTTAGCTAAAATTGAGAAAGATGTCTTGACTGAAGTAAGAAAAGTTAGGCGTTCAAAACAAGAAGATGCAAGAGAAATAGCTAAACAAAAAGCAAATTATGTATTTAAAGTTAATGATAAAGTTCGTTTAGAAGGTAGTCGCTCAATTGGCACTATTGATAAAATTGAAAAAAACACGGCTTTTGTGAATTATGGTTTATTTATCACCAAAGTAGCCACAAAAAAAATAGAATTGGTTGAGAAAGCAAAAAATAATTAGCTCTTCCAATCTTGAAAATTATACTTTGCGATAGTATCTTGTTTTTTATTTATTAAATAATAAATATGTCCTCCAGAAAAATCGCTTTGATAATTCTCCACTCGTATTTTTTCAATATTACTTTGTGATTTTTGATCAAAAATTACAAAGTCTAAATTTTTTATAAAGTGATAAAGCATGTAATAATTAGTATTAGAAACAGTGTCCATTTCGCCTTTTTGAATTAAGGTTAACTCTTCTTTTAAAAAACCAACATCATCTATATGCCATTTAGGTTCTGTTTGATTTTTTAATTGTTTTTTTGTTTGGCTTAACACATCTTTAAAACAAAACGTATAATTTATATTATTCTTTACAAATTTTATTTTGCGCTCACAATCTAAATTTTCTGATAGCAATGTTGACCAAATAGATTTTACTTTAAAATGGGTAACTTTATCTCCTTTTGAATATGTTCTATTTTGAAAAACAGTATCTTCACTGTACACATATTCAATTTTTAGAGAATCTCCAAAATGTTTAATCTCTGTTCTTTTTTGAGTTGCTGAGTTTTTTGAATTACAGCCAAAAAAACTAATTAATATGATTAATAATATGAAATAATGTTTCATTTTAAGTGTCTTTTTTTAAGTTAAAAACTAAGTAAAAAACCCACATAAAGCTAAATATTTTATGTGGGTTTTTATAAGTTTAGGTAAACTTTACTGAGTAATTGCTCTAAGGTAATTTAATTTCTTTTTCCAAAGGTCTAAATCTTCATTATGATTCTCTATATTTTTATATACATTTCTAACCATTGGATTATCTGGTGAAGCATTAGAGAAAAAACCTAAATTATTTTCTAACAATTTAACTTCTTTGGTTATTTCATCTATTTTTTTACGAATAAAGTATGCTTCATTTTCTATTTTACGAGTGTCATTTGACTCTATAAAATTATCCATATTATTTTTGAAACGCATCATTGCTGATTCCTTTTTATCAATATCTAATCTAGTAAACAATTTGTCAATTACCTTATTAAACTTAGAATCAATAAAACGCATATTTGTTGGCACATTTCCAAACGCCTTCCATTCTTGAATAAACTTTTTAACATCGTTTATTGCAACTTCTGTTTCTTCGGTAAGCGATTCTTTTAGCTTTTCTAAGTATTCTTTTTTATTTTCAAAAACCACAACAAGCTCTTTATTAGCTTCGTCTTGAACAGCGTGTAATTTATCAAAAAAGTGATTACATGCAGCTCTAAATTCCTTCCACATTTTATCCGAAAACTTTCTTGGCACATGACCAATAGTCTTCCATTCCGCTTGAATTTTCTTAAAAACTGCAACAGTTTCTTCTAGGTTTTCACTATCCTTTAATTCATTCGCCTTATTTATTAGCGCTTGTTTTTTATCTATATTTTCTTGATTAACACTTTTTATTTCTTTATAAAAAGCATTTTTATGTTTATTAAAAGTCTTTGTAACCTCTCTTAATTGCTGCCAAAGTTCTTCGTTTTTTTCTTTTGGTACTTTTCCTAAATTAAAAAATTCATCTCTTAAAGATTGCATTTCTTTAATTTTATTCTGCCAAGTATTATGCGATGTGATTTCTTCAGAAACCAATTCATTTAATTTTGCAATAACCGCTTCTTTTTTAGGCACATTAGCTTCCCATTTCGCTTCAAGTTCTTGCATAATAGCATCACGCTTATCATGAATTTCTTTTGTTGCAGCTTTGAACTTATTCCAAATATCTTCTCTAAATTCTCTTGCAACAGGTCCGATTTCTTCTTTCCATAGTCGATGCAAAATTTGCAACTCTTTAAATGCTTTATTAACATCATCTTCTTTAGCTAAAACCTCTACTCTATTCACAATTTTAGTTTTTTCTTCTAAATTGTGTTTAAAATCTAAATTTCTAAAATCCGAATTCAAATGCAAAACATCATATACTTGTTGCTCATAAAAACGATATGTTTGCCAAGTATCTTCATTGTTTTCTCTTGGTACTGGACCTATATTGAAAAAATTTTCACGCAATGCTTTAAACTCTTTATATAAGGTAGAAGTTTCAGAGTTAGTTATTAATGCCTTTATTTCTTCAATTATTGCTGTTTTTTTAACAAGGTTATCATTACGTTGATTTTCTAATTGCTTATAGTATTGTTTTACTTTCTTTTTAAAGTCATTTAACAAGCCATTAAAAGTGTATTTTTCATCACTTTTATAATGAAAATCAAGTTCATTTCCTCCATCGGCAATAAATGCTGCTTTCTTTTCAGCAAGAAATGCTACAAACTTAGTATCAAAGCTTTTTTTAATGGAGTCTACTTGTTTTTTTAATGTGTGAACAGTTTCGCTTTCAACTAATGTTTTTAAGGAAGAAATTAATTCTTCAAAAGAAAATTTTGAATAATCCTCTTCCGTTACATTTTCTTTAGTACTAGATTGTACTGTTTCTAAAGGTTTTTCTTCTTTGTTTTCTACAACTTCTGAAGTTACATTTTCTTCTTTAACAGTTTCGGCTACTTTTTTCTCTTCAACTGAATTGTTTTCTAATTCTTCGTTTGTTTCGTCTAACATTTTAAATGTTTAAAGGGTCTATAATTCTAATTTTTATTTTTTAGATGGACAAAGTTACTCAATTATCTTGTTTTTGTACTTAGAAATACTAAAATAAAACATATTGCAATATAAATCAAGGCATACATAGCTCCAAACATACTAAAAACCAATACTGTTTGCAATATATAAAATAGGTGAAACACTGTTAAACCTAAACTAAACTTAGCTGTTGATATAAATTCCACCGCTTCAATTTTTGGCTTTAACCAATTCCATATTAAAAATGGAAAAACACTATTTAATAACATTAAATAATAAAAAATATTTTTGTTTTTTGTTTTTTTAAATTTTACTTTTAACTGATTATTTTTAATTTTAAGATTAGTAACTTCTGGATATAAATAATCTTTATCGGATAATGATTTGAATACCTCATCGTAATTTTCATCATCAATATGGACTGTTATATTTCTTAATTGCTGATATACTTCTGCTCTAAGATTATTTTTTGTTTTAGTGTCATTATCAGTATCAAAAAAAGCTCTTGAACTAATTGGCTTTCCAAAAATAACATGTACCGATTCGGCATAATTTAGTGTATTACTATAATTTAAACCAATTGGCACAATTAACAACTCTTTTTTAGGATTCGCACGTAGGTAATCAATAGACATCTGTGTAAATCCTGCTCGTAATGATCTTACTTGGCGTTTAATGTCATGACTCCCTTCGGGAAAAATAAGAATATTTTGGTCCTCATTAAATAAGGACAAACAATGTTCAAAAACTGCCTTGTTTAACTTTTTATAATTAACACCATCTCTTTGTCTATAAATAGCTATTGCATGAATTGTATTTAACAATTTACCTGCTATTTTATTTTTAAAAGCACTTGCTCTAGCTAAAAAATACAATGTTTTACTCGTTGTAGAGGAAACCACTAACGGATCCATCATTGCATTTTGATGATTTGCCACAAAAAGTATTGGTCCTGTATTAGGAATGTTCTCTTTACCTGATACTTTTATTTTTTTGTAAAAAAGGAATAATCCAAATTTTACATATGTCTTTACTAGTTTATATAGAATCATGTAGTGCTTTTATATTCTTAGAAGTTCTTTTCTATTCCAATAATAAGCAAGAACTAGACCAGAAAATATATCCCAAATTCCCCAAAAAGCAACAACCAATGCCATTCCGCCTAAACCTTCAAAAAAAAGAAAAACCAGCATCAAACCCAAGCCTGAGTTTTGTATGCCCGTTTCAATACTCAAGGTTTTTTGATCTTTAAAAGACATTTTGGCCGTTTTTGCCGTATAAAAACCTACCAAATACAATATCCCATTTAATAGAAAAACTAAATAAAACGCATGATGAATATAGGTGTTAAAAACATCTAAATTATTATAAAAAGCCACTACAATAAAAGCAATGAGAATTAATAAAGAGATTGGTTTTAAAATTACAGACAATTTCAAAGCCATACTTGAATTTTTATACTTGATGTACATGCCTAATAATAATGGGAAGCCCAAAATAAGCAATACAGTTTTCGCTACTTCTAAAGGGTTCAAATCTACTTGTTTTAAAATAATTGCAGTTGGACCATACATATTTGCCCAAATCGCCAAAGTAATTGGAGTCATAAACAATGCCATTGCTGTCGCAAATGCTGTTAAACTTACCGATAAAGTTGTGTTCCCTTTGGCTAATTTTGTCATAAAATTAGATACATTTCCACCAGGACAAGCAGCAACCATAAATAAACCCAAAGCTAAACTAGGAAGAGGTTGAACAATATAAATAAAAATTAATGTAGTTAATGGTACTAATAAAAATTGCAACAAAACACCTATTAAAATTTTCTTAGGCTTATTGAAAAGCTTTTTAAAATCATTTATTGAAATATCCAAAGCCACGCCAAGCATTATAATAGCTAAAGTAATATTAACTAACCATAAAGAATTGGTGTCAAAATTTATTCTAATAGCATCTAAATTTTCACTCATATATCTATTTTAAAAAAGTAAATATAGACAAAACCACTTAACTTTTCTAAAAAATAAAAAATATGAGTATCAAATCTATTAAATAAAGTTTAATTTTGCTTAAAATATTAGAAATTACAAATGGCTTTATCATCATTCAAATCTAAAATTATTTTAAAAAAAACAGTAAAGCTGTTAAAAAATAAAAATAATTCATTACAAATTGCCAAAAACATAAAAACTGTTGGAATTATTGTGAATGAAAATAGTGATTTTAATTTTGAATTATTAAAAAAATTACAAAAAGACATTGCTTCTAGTAGTAGTAATTTTTCTGTGCTAACTTGTAAAAAAACAACAGATAGCTACAATGAATTTCGAGGCACTACTATAGCTGATAGTGATTTTTCATGGAATGGCTCTTTAAAATCTACAGAGGTGAAAAACTTCTTAAACGAACCCTTTGACATGCTAATTGATTTTTCAAATAACAAAGAGGTTTTTAATAACTTCTTAGTAGCAAAATCAAAAGCTAAATTTAAGGTTGGATTTGCTAATATAGATGAGAAACTTTATGATTTAATGATTGACTCAAACTCAATAAAATCATTTATTAATGAAGTAGTAAAATATTTAAAAATATTAAAAAAGATATAGTTATGACTAAATTTATCGGTACTGGTGTTGCTTTAATCACACCATTTGACAGCAATAACAATGTAGATTATACCGCATTAAAAAAGTTAGTCCGTTTTCAAAAAAATAACGGAATTGATTATTTAGTTATTCTTGGAACAACTGGCGAATCGGCGACATTAAACGCAGAAGAAAGACAACAAGTTATCGATACTATTATTATTGAAAACAATGGCAAACTGCCTTTAGTTTTAGGAATTGGCGGAAATGACACCAGAAAAGTTATTGAAGAAATAAAAAACACTGATTTAAGTAAAATTGATGCTATTTTATCGGTTTCCCCTTATTATAACAAACCAACACAAGAAGGAATTTACCAACATTTCAAGGCTATTGCCAACGCTACCTATAAAGATATTATTCTATACAATGTTCCACATAGAACTGGAAAAAATATAGAAACTGATACTGTTATAAGATTAGCAAATGATTTTAAAAACATTATCGCCATTAAAGATGCCGCAGATGAGATTAAACAAATATTTGAGCTTATATTAAAAAAACCGAAAGATTTTTTAATTATATCAGGAGATGATGATCTAGCTTTAAGCTCTGTTTTATCTGGTGGATCTGGAGTTATTAGCGTTATTGCACAAGGTATTCCAAACGATTTTTCTAAAATGATACGCTTAGGTCTTGAACATAAAAATAAAGAAGCACAAAGTTTATTTTACCAACTTTTGAAAGTAAGTAGGCTAATCTATAAAGAAGGAAATCCTGCTGGAATTAAAGTTATTTTAAACCATAAAGGAATATGCGAAACTAATGTTAGATTACCATTAGTTAAAGCATCAAATCAATTATATAAAGAAATAATTAATGAATTATAAAAGCTTAATTAGCAGATATAACAAGCATCTTTTGTTTATATTGATTCATTTCTTTAAGTGCAATTAAATATTGAGTTATTTGACCTTTAGCCATTAACCTATTTGCATTTTCTTTTGCTGTTTGATATAATTTTTTAAAATCTTTCATAATAAAATTTGTTTGGTTATATAATGATATATTCAAGTTTCGTGCCAAAATAAATTTTCACTTATTTTGTCAATGTAACTTTTTGTGTTTCAGTGTTTTAAAAATTTTTAATTTTTAATTTTACAAGTAATCTTCATTAATAAAAAATTAAACTAAATAAATTATTACTTTTGGAATACTAATTGCTAATTACACAATGCATGAACAAGATATTTATCCTCTTTTTTTTATTGATTTATAATTTTTCTAGTGCACAAAATGTGCAATTAGCCTACGATTATTTTAGAAAAGGTGAATATCAAAAAGCCGCTTCGGTTTACGAAGACCTTTATAATAAAAATAATAATAATCGTTCCTATTTTAAACAACTCTTGCGTTGTTATCAAGAATTGGAATCGTATAGTAAATCGGATAGTTTACTTATAAAACAACAAACTAAATTCCCTAAACAACATCATTTATTAGTAGAGAAAGGCTATAATTATCAGCTACAAAATCAAAAGGAAAAAGCACTTCCATTATATCAAAAAGCCATTGAAAAAATTGAACAAGCGCCATCATCTGCCTATCTAACAGGTCGAGCATTTCAAAATAACGGCTTACTAGACCAAGCATTGGCAGTTTATAAAAGAGCAATGGAACTAAAACCAAAACTTAATTTCAATATCTATATTGCCAATATTTACGGCGAAAAAGGTGAAATTAAAAATATGTTTAACTCGTATTTAGATATGATTGAACAAAATAAAAATTACCTTAGCACTATACAAAGATATGTTGGTAAGTTTATTACTGATGACAATCAGAATAATAAAAATATTTTATTTAAAAAGCTTGTATTAAAACGCTTACAAAACAAGCCTAACGATTCTTGGAACAAATTACTTTCTTGGCTTTTTATGCAACAAAAAGATTACCACAAAGCACTCACGCAAGAAAAAGCTATTTACAAACGTAATGGAAGTAACCTAAATACGCTTTTTAATTTAGCAACTATTAGCTTTGAAGATAGACAACACCAAACAGCAAAAGATACCTATGCTTTTATTATAGAAAATGCACCAAATACAATAGACGTATTAAAGGCTAAAAATCAATTGCTTATAACAGAAACTCATACAGCAAAAACAACGGAAGATTATAATTTAATTGAAGAAAAATATCAAAATATTTTTTCTGAATTTGGTACAGGAAGTAATACATTATTTACACAGATAAATTATGCTAAATTCTTAGTTTTCACCAAAAACCAACCTGAAAAAGCTATTGAAATTCTTAATCAAGCGGAAAAAGTTGCTACTTCAAAAAATATTCTTGGTGAAATAAAAATCCAAAAAGCCGATATTCTTGTTTTTACCAATAAATCCAATCAAGCACTAATTATATATACACAAGTTCAAACAGATTTAAGAGGTAGTGAAACTGCCCAAACAGCACGATTAAAAGTAGCTAAAACTTCGTACTATAAAGGTGATTTTGATTGGGCAAAAGTGCAATTAAAAGTACTAAAATCTGCCACATCTAAACTAATATCAAACAATGCCTTAAAGCTAAACTTACTGGTTGGCGATAATATTGCAGGTGATACCATTAGAACCGCACTAAAAAAATATGCAACAGCAGACTTACTCGCCTTTCAAAATAAAACACAACAAGCTATAGATACTTTAAATATTGTATTAAACGATTTTAAAGGACATGCCATTGAAGACGAAGCGCTACTTAAACAAGCCGAATTATTTAAAAAACAACATAAATTTGAATTTGCCGAACATAATTATCATAAAATAATACGACTTAAAAAAGATGGTATTTTAGCCGATGATGCATACTACGAATTAGGAGAGTTATATGCTAATCAATTAAACGATCTTGAAAAAGCAAAAGAAATGTATCAGAAAATAATTTTTGACTACGCTAATAGTATTTTTCTAGTAGACTCTCGTAAAAAATTTAGAAAACTAAGAGGTGATGCTTTAGAAGATTAGTCTTTTAATTAAAAAATAAAATCAATGTACATATACAACGTAACCATAAATATAGAAGACTCAGTTCATGATAAATGGGCAGCATGGATGCAAAAAAAACATATTCCAGATATGCTTGCAACTGGAAAATTTTTAAAAGCAAAAATGACAAAAATAGTTATTGAAGAAGAAATGGGAGGAACTACATATTCTGTTCAATACACAACCGATAGCAAAGAAACATTAGAGAGATACTATAAAGAAGATGCGGATAAATTACGTAAAGAAGCTAACCAACTATTTAATGGTAAATTTGTAGCTTTTAGAACCGAATTAGATGTTGTTTTTGAAGAAGTAATGTTTCACAAACAATAATA
>CAYOFS010000022.1:0-21762 GCA_964403095.1 uncultured Flavobacteriaceae bacterium
GACAAAAAGGAGACTCTGTTTTTATGATTTTTTACTCACTTAAAATTTTAAATATTACGGTTAATTGCCGCTAAGTTAATACAGGTTTTTTTTATATAACACTCATAAATAAATTTACAATGAATACACTCAATTTGGAACTTCTCTATTATTGTATTTATCTTTTCTTAAAGAATAATTCAGAACTTTAATTGTTCTATATATAAATATAAATATCTACATTTTTTATTTTTAAAAAGTGTAAATTTGTACTTCAAAATTTCTACTAACAAATAGTGAAGTTATTTTTATGGATAAATTTTCATTTTTAAATGCAGCTCATTCAGGTTTTATTGAAGAGTTATATCAAAAATATTTACAATACCCAGACTCGATAGAGCCAAGTTGGAAAAGTTTTTTTCAAGGTTATGATTTAGCAAATAGTGATTTTTCATTAACTGAGGAATCAAATAAATCAATAGATATTCCAGAGCAAGTGCAAAAAGAGTTTCAAGTAATTGAGATGATTAATGCATATCGTTCTAGAGGACATTTGTTTACAAAGACAAACCCTGTAAGAAATCGTAGAGAATACACGCCAACTCTAGCTCTTGAAAATTTCGGATTAACTAAGAATGATCTTGTCGATAGATTTGAAGCTGGTGAAATTTTAGGTCTTGGCACACAATCTTTACAAGAGATCATACGCCATTTAGACGCTATTTACTGTGAATCTATTGGTGTTGAATATATGTATATTCGAAATCCAAAAGAAATAAAATGGTGGAAAGATAGAGTTAATATAAATGACAATCACGGAAATTATTCTATTGAAGCAAAAAAATATATACTTTCAAAATTAAACCATGCAGTAACTTTTGAAAGCTTTTTACAAACTAAATATGTTGGTCAAAAGCGTTTTTCTTTAGAAGGTGGAGAAACTTTAATACCCGCAATAAGTGTTGCTCTATTTAATGCCGTAACTATCTTTGGCGTTAAAGAAACCGTGATAGGAATGGCGCATCGTGGTCGTTTAAGTACTTTGACAAATATTTTCAGAAAACCAGTTCGTGAATTATTTAGTGAGTTTGAAGGAAAAGATTTTGAAGATGAACACATTGATGGAGATGTAAAGTACCATTTAGGGCTAACTATAAATAAAACATATCAAACTGGAGAAAGTATTAAAATGAATTTAGTACCTAATCCGTCACACTTAGAAACTGTTGCAGCTGTTGCTGAAGGAATTACAAGAGCTAAAATTGACAAGGTTTATAACGGAGATTCTTCTAAAATATTACCAATTATTGTACATGGAGATGCTGCAATTGCAGGTCAAGGAGTTGTTTATGAAGTAATTCAAATGAGTCAATTAAATGGCTACAAAACAGGAGGAACAATTCATATAGTGGTAAATAATCAAATTGGATTTACAACCAATTATTTAGACGCAAGATCAAGTACATATTGTACCGATGTAGCTAAAGTAACACTATCTCCAGTATTACACGTAAATGCAGATGATGCCGAAGCTGTAGTACATGCTGTTGAAATGGCATTAGAATTTAGAATGAAATTTAAACGTGATATCTTTATTGACTTATTAGGATATAGAAAATACGGACATAATGAAGGTGATGAACCTCGTTTTACACAGCCTAATTTATATAAAGAAATAGCAAAACATGATAATCCATATAAAATTTATTCGTCAAAATTAATTGAAGAAGGTTCTATTGATGATGCTCATGTGCAAAAAATCACAGCGGACTTTAAAGCAATGCTTGAAAAAGAATATACAAATTCAAAAAAGGATACTAAATCAGTAGTAAAACCTTTTATGAATGAAATTTGGAAAGGCTTTACAAGAAAAGGAGTTAAAGACATGCTATTACCAATACAAACAAGCTATTCAAAAACAAACTTAGAAGGTATTGCAAAGGTGATTTCTAATATTCCAGACGGCATAAAGTTTATTCGAAAAGCAGAACGTATCCTTAACGGAAGAAAAAAAATGGTTTTTGAAACTAACAGGCTAGATTGGGGAATGGCAGAAAGTTTAGCATACGGAAGTTTAATGGAAGAAGGTTTTGATGTTCGAATTTCTGGGCAAGATGTTGAAAGAGGAACTTTTTCACATCGTCACGCAATATTACGTGATGAAATATCAGAAAAACGAATTAACTTATTAAACACCAATAAAAACAACAAAGGTGAAATGTCTATCTACAATTCACATTTGTCAGAATATGGTGTTTTAGGCTTTGATTATGGTTATGCAATGGCACAACCAAATACATTAACCATTTGGGAAGCTCAATTTGGTGATTTTTCAAATGGCGCTCAAATTATGTTTGATCAATACATATCTGCTGCCGAAGACAAATGGAAATTACAAAATGGTATTGTTATTTTATTGCCTCATGGATATGAAGGTCAGGGTTCTGAACATTCATCAGCTAGGATAGAACGTTATTTACAACTTTGTGCTGTTGATAATATGAACGTAGCAAATTGTACAACACCAGCAAATATATTTCATTTATTGAGAAGACAAATGAAACGTGATTTTAGAAAACCTTTAATTGTCTTTACACCAAAGAGTTTACTGCGTCACCCAAAAGCAATTTCAACTATTGAAGAATTATCTAAAGGTGAATTTCAAGAAGTAATTGATGATACAATTACATCAGATAAAGTGAAAAAAATGGTATTTGTATCGGGTAAATTTTATTATGATTTATTAGCAGAACGTGAAAAATTAGAAATAAACGATGTTGCATTAATCAGGATAGAACAATTATTTCCTTTACATAAAGAAAAAATTCAAAAAATAATTGATAAATATAAAAATGTAAGCGAATATATTTGGGCACAAGAAGAACCAAGAAATATGGGTGCTTGGAGTCACATGTTAGAACGTTTTGATATGGTGAAATTGAATTTATGCTCAAGACCATATTATGCTGTTCCAGCAGCAGGATCTAGTGCGAGATTTAAACGAAGACAACAAAGAGTAATCGATTCTGTTTTTACAAATCAAAGTACACAATAACAACTCAATTAAAGATATAAATTAAAAAAACACACAAATCAACAATAATTATGATACTAGAAATGAAAGTTCCTTCGCCAGGAGAATCAATAACAGAAGTTGAAATAGCACAATGGTTAGTTGAAGATGGAGATTATGTAGAAAAAGATCAACCAATAGCCGAGGTAGATTCAGATAAAGCTACTTTAGAATTACCAGCAGAGGAAAGTGGAATTATAACTTTTAAAGCAGAAGAAGGTGATGCTGTTGAAGTTGGAGCGGTAGTTTGTTTGATAGATATGTCTGCTAAAAAACCTGAAGGTTCAGGTACAAAAAAAGAAGATATAGTTAAGGAAGTAACCAAAACTCCAGAAGTAAAACCTCAAAGCCAAAAAACCTATGCAACAGGAGCAAGTTCACCTGCAGCAAAAAAAGTATTAGCAGAAAAAGGAATCGATTCAAGTATAGTAAAAGGAACAGGAAAAGATGGAAGAATTACTAAAGATGATGCTATAAAAGCTGTTCCAGCAATGGGGAATCCAACAAATGGCGGAAATAGAGGTTCATCTCGTAAAAAAATGTCCATGTTACGCAGAAAAGTAGCGCAACGTTTAGTTTCGGTTAAGAATGAAACAGCTATGCTTACTACGTTTAACGAAGTGAATATGCAGCCAATTTTTGATTTACGTAAAGTTTATAAAGAAGATTTCAAAGCTAAACATAGTGTGAGTTTGGGCTTCATGAGTTTCTTTACTAAAGCTGTTGTACGTGCTTTAGAAATGTATCCTGATGTAAATAGTATGATTGATGGTGATTTTAAAATAGCATATGATTTTATTGATATTTCAATTGCAGTTTCTGGACCAAAAGGATTAATGGTTCCTGTAATTAGAAATGCCGAAAACTTAACATTTAGAGGTATTGAAAGTGAAGTTAAAAGATTGGCAATAAGAGCTAGAGACGGACAGATATCAGTTGATGAAATGACAGGAGGAACTTTTACCATTACCAATGGAGGAGTTTTTGGTTCAATGCTATCTACACCAATTATAAATCCACCACAAAGTGCTATTTTAGGAATGCATAATATAGTGCAAAGACCAATGGCTGTTAATGGAGAAGTGGTTATTCAACCAATAATGTACGTTGCATTATCTTATGACCATAGAATTATTGACGGTAAAGAGTCTGTAGGCTTTTTAGTTGCTGTTAAAGAGGCTTTAGAAAACCCAGTAGAATTATTGATGGATAATGATACTAAAAAAGCATTAGAAATGTAAGTCATACTATAATTCGTGCATTTTATAAAGTATCATTTTAATAAAATGCTACTTTTTTATGATATAATAGATTCTAATTTTTAAAATAATAATGATATGATTACTAAAAAAACCATGCTTAATAAGCTTATTTTTATAAGTGTAATTTCTGTGTTGTTAATGAACTTTAGTTCTCAAAAATCAAAAAATTTCACTATTAATCAATTAATTGGAAAAGAAAAAATTAGCTTATTTGGCGATAAATACAAGCTTCAGAAAGAGGTATATATAGCTTTAAATAAAATGATTAAATCAGCTGGTAAACAAGGTGTTAAAATACATGTAGTTTCTGCTTATCGAAATTTTGATCATCAAAATAAACTTTGGAAAAGAAAATATAACAATTTAATTTCTAAAGGCTTTTCGTCAAAAAATGCAGTATTGAAAGTAATGGAATATACTGCTATTCCTGGTACGTCAAGACATCATTGGGGAACAGATATTGATATAAGTAATGGGAGTCCAAAACTCTCACATTATAATAAAAGTAATTATACAAAATGGTTAAACGAAAACGCACATAAATATGGATTTTATCGTTCTTATACAAAAAACCAATTACGAGCTGGTTATAAATATGAATCGTGGCATTTTAGTTATCGAAAAATTGCAAAACCTATGTTAACTCAATTTATTAATAAAAACTGTTTACAAAGTCTTAAAAAAAGAAATATTGCTGGACATCAATATTTTACCGATGACTTTATAAAAAAACATGTTTTACAAAACATTACAGATATTAATGATTATTTGTATTAGAATTATACTTTTAGTTGAATTTTCTATATAAACGTTTTTGGTGTGTGTCTAAGCTAACTAATTTACCATTAATTAAAGCGTGTGTTACATTGTTGGTTCTCATATCTAATGCATCACCTTTTGAGATAAAAAGTGTTGCGTTTTTACCAATCTCTAAGCTTCCAAGCTGTTTATCTATTCCTGCTATTTTTGCAGCATTTAGGCTAAGCATAGTAATTGCCGCTTCATAATTTAAACCGTAAGCAACTGCTGTTCCTGCTAAAAAAGGAAGATTTCGAGTATTCATTCTTTCCATATCTCCAGCAGTATCAAAAGCAACTATTATTCCTGCGTCATTTAGTATTTTCGCATTTTTAAAAGGTAACTTAATATCTTGATCTTCGGAAGTAGGTAAGGAGTGAACCCTTTTTATAATTACCGCTATATTATTTTCTTTTAGTAGCTTGGTTTGTTTTGTGCTTTCAAAACCACCAACAATAACCATTTTAGTTATTGATAAATTATTTTTAAAATTGATTGCATCAATAATCTCTTTTTCACCATTTACATGTATATATAAGATTTTGTTTCCATTGAATAAACCTTTTAAAGCATTATATTTTAAATTTATTTTGTTTGAAGTGTTTTTTTTATTTTCATTAAAAAAATCAATTATTTTTTTAATTTGTTTCGTGTAATTTTTATTCTCTTTTAATGAGCCTGATTGTGCCCACCAGCCTGAGCGATTAAAAGAATTTGGCCAATTCAAATGAATACCTTCATCTTCTTTTATAAGAGCTTCTTCATAATTCCAAGCACTAAAATGAACAATAGAAGAGGAGCCCGAAATACCTCCGCTACTACCTCTAGGTGTAATTTGCCCCATCAAAACTCCATTAACTAAAGCCGTTTCTGTAACTTTAGATTCAGCGTTATAAGCAACAATACTACGAATATGCGGGTTAAAAGTGCCAATTTCCCTAACATCATTACTTGCTTTTACAGCATCAACCTCTATCAGACCTAAGGTTGAATTTAGAGCTATAAAACCTGGGTAAATATGCGATTCCGTTGCATCTATACTTACTCCATTAATATCTTTTTTAAATGAACCTCTTTCGCCTACAAAAATTATTTTGCCATTTTCAACAATAAGATGACTGTTTTTTATGACTTCTCCATTGCCAATATGAGCTGTAGCCCCAATAATATGAAAGGATTGATTATTATTACTATTACCTTGATGTTGTTCGTTTTGTCCATAGCTTGTGAATTTAATTATAAAAATTAAAGCTAAAAGTAAGATTGATTTGTTCATGTGTTCATTTTATTTTTTAATTCGGAACATGGTGCATTCATTTTTATCATTTGTCTAAGGATTATATTTTAGAGTATGAATGGTTCATGTGTTCATTTTATTTTTTAATTCGGAACATGGTGCATTCATTTTTATCATTTGTCTAAGGATTATATTTTAGAGTATGAATGGTTCATGTGTTCATTTTATTTTTTAATGCATATTGCCCAAACTAAAGGGATTTTTGTTTTTAAAGTAAATTTCACATTCACCTAGTTAAGTTTTTAAAAACCAACACTTTCACAATTGTATAGCTTTGTTTCTTTCTTTTTTGGCTGTTGTGTTTTAGTGCCTTTATTTTTTTCAATAAGCATAAGGTTAATTAAGCTGTTTCTTTCTTCCTTAATAGATTTTTGTTGTTTTAAATCACGTTTAACATCAAAATAAATAGTTCCTTCTATAATTGTTTTTTCAGCTTTAGCATAAACAGATAAAGGGTTATCGCTCCACAATACTACATCTGCATCTTTACCAATTTTAATACTACCAACCTTATCATCAATATGTAGTAAAATAGCAGGATTTAATGTTACAAACTTCCAAGCTTCTTCTTCACTTACTCCACCATATTTTACTGCTTTGGCAGCTTCTTGATTAAGTCTTCTGGACATTTCTGCATCATCGGAGTTGTAGGCAACTACAATTCCTTTATTATGCATAATAGCTCCATTATATGGAATTGCATCGTTTACTTCGTATTTATAAGCCCACCAATCGGAAAAAGTAGAGGCACCAGCACCATGTTTTTTCATTTTATCAGCAACTTTATAACCTTCTAATATATGTGTAAATGTATTTACTGTAAAATTAAATTTTTCGGCAACACGCATCAACATAGTAATTTCGGATTGTACATAAGAATGGCATGTAATAAAACGTTCTTTATTTAAAATTTCGACAAGAACTTCTAATTCTTGATCATATCTAGGTTTTTTACCTTGTTTTTTTAAATTATCATATTCTTTTGCTCTTGTAAAATTATCCATATAAACCTGTTCAACACCCATTCTAGACTGCGGAAAGCGGTGTGAATTAAATGGAGATCTACTATGTTTTACATTTTCTCCTAGAGCAAATTTGATAAATTTATGGTTTTTAAATTGCATTTCATCTGGGTTTTCTCCCCATTTCCATTTCACCAATGCTGCTCGACCGCCAATAGGATTAGCCGATCCATGTAATAACTGTGATGTAGTAACTCCACCAGCTAAATTACGATAAATGTTAATATCATCCGATTTTACAACATCTTGAATAGTAACCTCGGCAGAATTACTTTGTCCGCCTTCATTTACACCATTAGAAATTGCAATATGTGAATGCTCATCAATAATTCCAGATGTAAGATGTTTACCTGTTCCATCAATAACTAAATAATCATCATTAACTTGATATGCATTCGTATTTTCTATTTTATAGATTTTTCCTTTTTTAATAATGACATCTTTATTTTTAACAATCCCTTCTTTCTCATTAGTCCAAACGGTTACATTTTTAATAATCATGTTTTGAGGTTTCGCTTTTTCTTTAAAACCGTAGGCTATATTAGGGAATGTAGTAGGGAATATTTTTAGTTTATTAATTTCTTTTTTTGATTTTTTTAATGATTTTTTCTTATCCGCAATTTCTTTTTTTAGAATCCAAGTTGTTTCATCTCCGTTTTCGAGGATTGCTTTTCCTTTTAAATTAGCATCATTGGCGTTTACTCTACTTGTCAACCTAATAAACCTTGTTCTGGTAGAATCTAATGGATTAAACATAATATTTAACCAGTTATTCTTATAAGTAATTTTTGATTTTAGCTCTAGAGAGTCTAATGTTATTTTCGCCTTTAATTTAGATGGTTTTCCAGATAATTTTAATGTATATGAATTGTTTTCTAAGTCAAAAGAATAGTTTCCAATGATATTAATAATATTACGATCATTTATCACATTTTTATAGCCAAGTGTCCAATTTTCATAAATTATATTATCCTTATCAAATATTGGCTTAGAGGTAATTAAGAAGTTAGCTAAAGCACCTTTTTTTAGAATTCCAATTTCATTTTCTTTTCCTAAAAATCGAGCAGGAATAGTTGTTAGTGCAGCAAGTGCAATATTTTCATCCAGTCCGTATTCAATAGCTTTTAATAGATTTTTTCTAAAATACTTTTTAGGTTCTTTAATTGTTGCCATTGTTAAGCAGAAATCAATTTTATTTTTAGCTAACACTGATGGATTTGAAGGTGCTTGATTCCAAAAACGCAAATCACTTAGATCAATTTTATCAGCAAAAAAAGGATTAGTTACATCGTATGGTTTTGGAAAATTTAATGGTATTATATAACGAGCGTTTGTGTTTTTAATCTCCTCAACACGTTCAAATTCATTACCGCCGCCAATAATTATATAATCTAAATTAAATTGATTGCTAATTTTATTTGCCCTTAGGTTACTTAATTTATCACCTGAATGAATAATAGCAGGTAGATTAGTATTATCAATTTGTGCCTGTAAAGATAAATCTATAATTTCAGTTTGATTTTTATACCAGGAAACATCACTATAATATTGTCGTAATAGTGCCATTATACCCATTAATGAACTTGGGTAGCGCTGGTTAGTTGTGTTACTTCTTGTAAAAGAAAAATGTTGTGCAGCTTTAGGGTCGATAATTCGTTCATTATTACTTGCGTCATCATGTAAGCACATTAGCAGTGATGTACCACGAGCAATACCATCTGGTATATGTGTATTAAGTGTTCCGAAACCTAAGCCTAATAAAGTTTTAGCTTCTTTTTTATCATATTTGAATGAAAAGATTGCATTATTTTGAGGTTTGATGTGATCATTCCAATAATAACCATTTTTTTTAGAATCCCATTGAGGTGTAAAACGAGAGTCTCTTTCTTTTTTCGGTTTATCAATCCCAAAGGAGGAATATAAATCTATAAACGAAGGATATATATACATACCTTTCATATCTATTATAGTTGTGTTTATGGGTAGTGTAATTGTAGTACCAACATTAACAATTTTATTATTTCTAATTAAAAGAGTTGCATTTTTTAAACTAACATTTGGCGAAGTGATTATAGTTGCATTAATAAATGCAGTATATCCTTTTTTAGGCGTCTTAATACCATCATTCTTTGGAAAATGTTCTTGAGAGAAAACATTTATAATGATACTGAAAGTAAGTAGGAAAAGTATTTTTTTCATTCTGAAAATTTTATTTTCTCAAATATAGAAAATAAAATTTGGTTATGCTCTGAATTTAATAATTTTAAATAAACACCAAACGAGTATTTTATTAACACTTAAATTTTGAGAAAAATGCAATAAATTTATTTTTCATAAGCCATCAATAATCCTAGCATTTTGCCATAACTATTCATACCGTATTTTTGATGATTTAGTTTAAGGTACCAGCTATAAACAGTATGAAAATAAGGTCTTAATGGCGTTTTATACTTTTCCCATTTTTCTCTATTTTCAGCTAGGTTTTTTTTAACACCTATTGGTAGTCGGGCAATGATTTCATTATATAAATCTTTATCATTTCGGTATATATTACTTAAAGCATATTGCAGAGCCATTAAATTTCCAGAGTATTGAAAAAGAAGGTCATTATTATTAATTGCAGCTAAATAACCAATGAAATTAGCTTCACTTTCGCTCGCATAACCAATTTGATGTGCTATTTCATGGCATGCTATTGCTGGAATTTTAAAATCTAATGAATTATAATTAATATGAGCTTCCCCAGTTAACGGATTTAAGTAGCCCGAAAAGCCCATGAAACTCATAGGAGTACTGAATAAAGATTTTTTTACTTTAGGATGTGAATATGTAAATTGTGGATGATTTTCAGCCAAAACATTATAGCCTTGTACTGTCTTTGCTAACAATTCCGTTTGTGTTAATACTGTTTGTACAGGAATTGTATCATTCTTAGTTAATTTAAAATGTATTTCTTGTGTTTTTATTAAGAGTTTTTCGGTAAGAACTGATAATTCATCAATATTGTATTTAGGAATTTCTAAATCCATACTCTTATGTAAAGGAGTACGATAGTAATTCATTCCCCAAAACAAATAGAAAATAAAATAAAGAATTGAGAGTTTGCTAAACACATTAAAAAAAGTATTTCTTAAGTTTTTTGGTCGTTGTTTTAAAAATTTAAAAAAGCTGATAATCAAATAGATAATAGCTATTAATAAAAGTACATCTCCAACTGAAAAAGGAATCCATCCTAAAATAATTCTTAAAAAAGATGCGATATATGTGTAAATACCATTAGAGTAATATGTCTCAATAAAATTAGGGTAATTAGCCATCCAATTCACAAAAATTAATTGGATTGGTAAAAGTAATGTTAAAATTCGTTTTCTTTTTTGCATACTTCAAAAGTAAATTTTTTATTAATTCTTTTCAACTTTAGCACAGTTTAATTTCAATAAAAAAACAATATTAATTAAAAAATATAGTTACTTGATATTCATAGTAGCCTATTTTTAAACAGATTTGAAAATAGTTAAAAATAAAAATAATAATTATTAACAGTATTTTAGGCTTATTAACAAAATAGTTAACAGTGTCTAGACTTAATTATTAAGGAATTACGTGGAACAATTAAAATTAAAAACTATTTTTGTTTTATGGAACAACCAAAACAATTCTCATCAAATAAAGCAAAAAAGGGCGCAGTAATTTCTTTAGAAAAAGGAAAATTACCACCACAAGCAGTTGAATTAGAACAAGCTGTGCTTGGAGCGATGATGATTGATAAAAAAGGAGTAGATGATGTAATTGATATTTTAACACCCGAAACCTTTTATAAAACGGAGCATCAGCATATATATAATGCTATTTATGGTCTATTTAAAGATTCGCAGCCAATTGATTTATTAACAGTATCTGATAGGTTAATAAAAGATGGTAATTTACAAGTTGCAGGAGGCGATGTTTATCTTATTAACTTGACACAAAAAGTATCTTCATCAGCACATATAGAGTTTCACGCTAGAATTGTATTACAGAAACACATTCAGCGAAAGCTTATTACAATTTCAAATGATATTATTCAGGAAGCGTATGATGAAACAACTGATGTTTTTGATTTATTAGACTCTGCCGAAGGGAAATTATTTGAAGTATCTCAAGGAAGTTTAAAACGTAGCTCAGAAACAGCCGAAGGTTTAGTTGCTCAGGCACTTAAAAAAATAGAGGAAAACGCAAAAAGTAAAGGAATGAGTGGTATTCCTTCTGGTTTTGCAAAATTAGACTCCTTAACAGCAGGTTGGCAGCCTTCAGATTTAGTAATTTTAGCAGCAAGACCAGGAATGGGAAAAACCGCTTTTGTTATGTCAATGGCTAAAAATATGGCAATTGATTTTAATATTCCTGTAGCAATTTTTTCATTAGAGATGTCATCGGTTCAGTTAATAACTAGAATGATTTCTAGTGAAACGGGAATTTCATCAGGTAAACTAAAAAAAGGACAATTAGAAGATCATGAATGGCAACAGCTAAATGTAAAAGTTAAAAAATTAGCCGATGCTCCAATATTTATTGATGATACTCCTTCATTATCTATATTCGATCTAAGGGCAAAAGCTAGACGATTGGCATCGCAACATGGTGTTAAAATTGTAATTATTGATTACTTGCAGCTAATGACAGCAGGAAGTAGTAAAGGTGGAAATAGAGAACAAGAAATATCAATGATTTCTCGTAATTTAAAAGCTTTAGCCAAAGAATTGAACATACCCGTAATTGCCTTATCACAACTTTCTCGTGCAGTAGAAACACGTGGAGGAAGCAAAAGACCAATGCTGTCAGATTTACGTGAATCTGGTGCAATTGAGCAAGATGCTGATATTGTATCATTTATTTTTAGACCTGAATATTATGGTAATACCGAATGGGATGATGATGAGCATACGCCTTGTGAAGGTCAAGCGGAATTAATCATTGCGAAACATAGAAATGGTGGTTTAGAAAATGTAAGATTAAAATTTACAGGGCATTTAGCCTTATTTTCGGATTTAGAAGATACAAGCTTTGATAGTGTATATACTTCAAAAATGAATTCAGGCTTAGATACCAATACTTTACCTAGCGCACAAGATGTTTTTGGTAATGATGATGGAGGAACAGATGTGCCTTTTTAAATAAAATAAATGTTTTATATTATTGCTATTGGAATAAAATTTGTAATACAGTTTTAGAATAAACATAAATAAGGAAATGAATCGTTTAATTCTCTTATTTTTACACCATAATTATACACTATGAAAAAATACATACTAGGTCTTTTATTTTTATTTATAATGCAATTTTCTTTTGCGTCTTTCATTTTAATACCAATGGATAATGATTTACAGAAAAACCACCTAAAAGCGTATGGAATTGTATTTTTATCTTTAGAAAAGCAACACAAAGTTAAATGGCTATTAAATTATAGAGGCGGTTCTTTTTTATTAGAAGATATGCCTGAATTTAGAACAGAGTGTAAAATTAGAGGTGTTACATTTGAGGTAATTTCAGATTCGGAGGCATTAACTATTTTAGAGGAAATTAGTAGCCCTTCAAAAAATATGAATGCAGTTTTATTAGAAAAAGCGCCAAAAATTGCAGTTTACTCTCCAAAAGATAAAGCGCCTTGGGACGATGCTGTTACTATGGTTTTAAAATATGCCGAAATACCTTATGATGTAGTCTATGATAAAGAAGTTTTAAACGATGAATTAGTAAAATATGAATGGTTGCATTTACATCATGAAGATTTCACAGGGCAATTTGGTAAATTTTATGGCTCATATAGAAATGCTCCTTGGTATATTGAAGCAAAGCAAAGGGCAGAAAAATTAGCAAAGGAATTAGGTTATGATAAAGTATCTCAAGCTAAATTAGCTGTATCATTAAGAATAAGAGATTTTGTAATTGGTGGAGGTTTTATGTTTGCTATGTGTAGTGCAACCGATAGTTTTGACATTGCTTTATCTGCTGAAGGCGTTGATATTTGTGAACCAATGTTTGATGGTGATGCATCAGATAATGATTATCAATCTAAAATAAATTATAATAAAACTTTTGCTTTTAAAGATTATATATTAGAGCGCAGTCCAACAGTTTATGAGTTTTCGGATATTGATATGACTAAAAAACGTAGAATACCAAAAACACTTGATTATTTTACATTAATGGAGTATTCAGCAAAATGGGATCCAATTCCTACAATGCTTACTCAAAACCACACTTTATTAGTTAAGGGTTTTATGGGGCAAACAACATCGTTTGATAAAAAATTAATTAAGTCAAATGTCTTAATTATGGGCGAGCTAAAATCTACAAATGAAGCAAGATATATTCATGGTGTAGTAGGTAAGGGAATGTTTACTTATTATGGCGGTCATGATCCAGAGGATTATAGGCACTTGGTTGGTGATCCAAAAACAGAATTAGATTTACATCCAAATTCTCCTGGTTATAGATTAATATTAAATAATGTGTTATTTCCAGCCGCTAAGAAGAAGAAACAAAAAACTTAAGAGGTGAGAAGTGTAAGTATGGTTATTTTAACATTACCATTCACTAGGGTTTTCTCTCCAAGCACTAAGGGTTTCTATATCTTCTTTTGATATATAATCCGATTTTGAAGCTAATTCTAATAAATGTGTATAATCACTTAATATAGTTAAATCAACCTTCGCTTTTTTAAAGTTTTCTACTGCAAAATCAAATCCGTAGGAAAATATAGCAACCATACCTTTAACAGTGGCACCATTTTCGGTTAAGGCATCAACAGCTTGCAAGCTACTTTTACCAGTGCTAATTAAGTCTTCAACTACAATTACATTTTGTCCACGTTCTAAATGACCTTCAATTTGATTTTTTCTACCATGTTTTTTTGGTTCAGGTCTAACATAAATAAAAGGAACACCTAATTCTTGCGCAATTAAAACTCCAATAGCAATTGCACCAGTAGCAACACCAGCAATTACATCTGGTTTTCCATATTTTTTTTCAATAATAGCACTTAGATTTTCTCTAATAAAATTACGAATAGCAACATAAGATAATGTTAATCTATTATCGCAATAAATAGGTGACTTCCAGCCAGAAGCCCAAGTGAAAGGGTCTTGAGGTTGAAGTTTAATAGCTCTTATTTTCAACAATAATTCAGCTGTTTCAATGGCAGTATTCTTTTCGTAAATCATAGTGCAAAGGTAGTTAAATACAGGTTATATTAAATTTTTACTGAAAAAATTATTAACAATTAAAAAATATTAGCAATGTAGCAAGTTAGTTGAATAATTAAAAACAAGGATTTAATTCTAAAAATTAAACATATTAGAATTAAACATTTATTTTGTATATTTGCCACCGATGAAGAAAGAAGATATAAAAGATATTTCAGAACTAATTTCACCAGATAACGGAGTGAAAAACATAGTGATTGTTTCACACAGAAATCCTGATGGAGATGCCTACGGTTCAAGTTTAGCATTATACCATTTTTTAAAGCAACAAAAACATAATGTAACAGTGATATCGCCAAATGATAGTCCTGAATTTTTAAAGTGGCTGCCAGCAGCAAAAGATATTTTGTTGTTTGAACCAAATGTAGAAAAAGCAACAATGCGCTTACAAGAAGCCGAAATTGTTTTCACTTTAGACTTTAATGCTTTTCATAGAACAGGAGTAAAGATGCAAATAGCATTAGAAAGTATAAAACCATTATTTATAATGATTGATCATCATCAATCACCAGATAATTATGCAAAATATACTTTTTCTGACGTGAAAAAATCTTCCACCTCAGAAATGATTTATGATTTTATTGAAGCCTT
Organism: uncultured Flavobacteriaceae bacterium; assembly: GCA_964403095.1. Taxonomy (GTDB): domain Bacteria; phylum Bacteroidota; class Bacteroidia; order Flavobacteriales; family Flavobacteriaceae; genus S010-17. The sequence continues at coordinate 15,267 of CAYOFS010000022.1, forward strand.
AGGACGAACAGAATTGATAACTAAAGATATTGCAACCTGTATTTACACAGGTATTATGACAGATACGGGTTCGTTTAGGTTTTCTTCAACCACAAGTAGAACACATCAAATAACAGCAAAACTACTTGATAAAGGAGCAGATAACTCTAAGATTTACAATAATATAATGGATGTTAATTCATATAACAGAATGCAACTACTAGGTAGAGCATTGAGTAATATGAAAGTATTAGAAGACTTAAATACTGCTTATATAACCTTATCACAAAAAGAATTAAATACATATCGTTTTGAAAAAGGAGATACCGAAGGTTTTGTTAATTATGCATTATCTTTAAAAGGAATTGTTTTTGCTGTTATTTTTATTGAAGATACTAAGCAAAAAAGTATAAAAATATCGTTTCGATCAAAAGGAATTTTTTCGGTAAACGAATTTGCTAAAATGCATTTTAATGGAGGCGGACACACTAATGCTGCAGGAGGAAGAAGCGATGTTAATATGCAAAAAACAGTAACTGAATTTTTGAAACTTGTACCTAATTACAAAACAGACTTATTAAACTCGTATGAATCTTAAGATTATTTATATATTTTTATTATTTGGTGTTTTTTCTTGCTCAAAACCAGTAGCAAGAAAACCAATAACACATAAAACAAGTACTTCCTTTTTTGAAGAATCAATTCAGTTAAATAAAAAAATAATAATTCAGGAAGAGGCAACTTTGAAAAATTACATTATAAATGATAGTTTAAACGACTATAAAACATCTGCTTATGGATTTTGGTTTAAATATGACAAGAAGAATTTAGTTGACACAAAAAAACCAATTAAAGGAAGCGAAGTTATTATAAATTATCAAATAAGTGATTTAGAAAATAATATCATATTATCCGAAAAAGAATTAGGAACTAAAGATCAGGAAAAAAAAGAAGATCGATTAGTGAAAATTGATGGAGAAGATTTTATATTAGGCTTGCATGAAGGAATAAAATTAATGAAAGAAGGTGAAATTGTTACCTTTTTATTACCATCAAACAAAGCATTTGGAGCAACAGGTTTAGGGAGTGTAATAGCGCCAAATGAACCCTTAGTTATTAAAGTAAAGTTAAAAAAAATTATAAATAATCAATAAAATTAAATTAAAATGAAATTATTAAAAATGAATATGCTATTACTGATGCTAACGCTAGTATCTTTTTCATGTAAAACACAAAAATACCCTGATTTAGGTGATGGATTATTTGCAATTATCCAAACTGATAAAGGCGACATGATACTTCAATTAGAATTTGAAAAAACACCAATGACAGTAGCGAATTTTGTTACTTTAGCTGAAGGAACAAATACGTATGTTACCGAGAAGTTTAAAGGAAAGCCTTTTTATGATGGTTTAAAATTCCATAGAGTTATTGCAAATTTCATGATTCAAGGTGGAGATCCAAAAGGAACAGGCTCTGGTGGTCCAGGCTATAAATTTAAAGATGAATTTGACGATTCTTTAAAACATAATGGCGCTGGGATATTGTCTATGGCAAATTCAGGTAAAACAACTAACGGAAGTCAGTTTTTTATTACACACAAGGCAACACCTCATTTAGACGGGAGACATACTGTATTTGGTCATGTGGTTAAAGGTCAAGATGTTGTTAATACTATTGAAAAGAATGATGTAATTAAAAAAATTGAAATTGTACGTCAAGGTAAAGCTGCAAAAAGTTTTAATGCAGTAGCTGTTTTTGATGAGCACTTTAAAGGTATGGAAGAAGCGTCTAAAATAGAAGCAGAAAAGAAAAAAGCCACTATTAAATCATTTTTAGACAATGAAGCTAAAGCAGAAGTGTTACCATCAGGTTTAAAAATATTTGTTTCAAAAGAAGGAACAGGAGCAAAGCCTAAAAAAGGAGAAAAAGTAAAAATTCACTATACAGGTTACTTACGTAACGGAACTGTTTTTGATTCATCTGTAAAGAAAAACAAACCTTTTGAAACGCCAATTGGTGTTGGAAGAGTTATTCAAGGTTGGGATGAAGGAGTCGTTTCTTTAAAAGTAGGCTCAAAAGCGACTCTTTATATACCATCTCATTTAGCTTACGGAAAACGTGGAGCAGGTAGAGTTATACCTCCAAATTCAGATTTGATTTTTGAAATAGAACTATTAGATATTATAAAGTAATTTTTAACATCAATTATATTTTCAAATGAGCTGAGTATATATTGAACTGTGTAAATATTCACTAATACTTGATAAAGGAAATAGTTTATTTTAAAAAATTATAGATTAGACCAATTTATAGCGTTATTTTAATGTTAATTTGGAATTATTGTTAAAGCTGCCTTAAAAAGGCAGCTTTTTTGATTGTAAATCAATTTTTGGTAGTATTTTTGATGTTGTTAAACAGACAGGTGATTAAAGTGATTTGGCTTTTGGTAATTCGTTTATTATCAGTCAGTCTTGTATCTATTATCTAACAGCCTAATGTCGCTATTAATATATTAATTATATCTTAATCTATTACAGTCTTAAGGAATAAAAAAAACCTTTAAGTAACACGAAAAGGCAATTTTAAAAATTAACAAAATGAAAATATTAAAAAGAATATTCTTAGGCATAATCTTAATCATAGGAATTGCAATAGCTTTGATTTATGTCTATAAAGACACGTTAATAAAACGTGTTGTGGAAAATTATAATAAAAACTATAATATTGATATAGCATATAATAACACGAGCTTAAACCTATTTAAAAAATTTCCAAATGCTAATTTAGTCGTTAATAATTTAAGTATTATTAATAATGATGTAAATGATACTCTTTTTGTTGCGGATAAAGTTTATCTAGCTATGAATATAGAAGACTTATTTAAGAAAGCCGATGAAAGAATAGTTATACAAGATTTACTTATAGAAAATGCCAAATTAAGTCTCTTAGTAAATAAAGAAAGTAAATCTACATTTAAAGTTAGAAAAATAAACACATCAAATAGCGCTAACAAAAACACAACAAGTGTAAAAAATGATACAATTAATAAATTTGTTGTTGATATTAAAAAGTATAAATTAATAAAATCCGATATTATTTATAACGATGCTAATAGTGGTGTTTTGTTTGAATTAAAAGGAGTTAATCATACTGGAAATGGTGATTTTTCAGCATCAGAATTAGACTTAATCACAACTACTAAAGCAAAAGAAATGACTGTTGCTGTTGGTAATACAAAGTACTTTAATAAAGTTAATATTGATTTAGAGGCAGTTTTAGGAATTGATTTGGATAATTTAAAATTTACTTTTAAAGAAAACAAAGCCAAAATAAACGATTTAGCTCTAGTTTTTGATGGGTTTTTAGATGTAAATGATGATAATCAGCTATATAATATCGAGTTCAATGCGCCAAAAGCAAATTTTAAAAATATTCTATCCTTAATTCCGAGTGCATATTCAACCAACTTTTCTGGAGTTACTGCTAGTGGAATAGCTAATGTTAATGGTTTTTTTAAAGGAGAATTATCTAAAAAATCTTTTCCAAAATACACTATTCATATTGACACTAAAAATGCATCGTTTAAATATCCTAATTTACCTAAATCGGTTACTAACATAGGTTTAAACGGAACAATTGCAAGTAACACTTCAAGTAATAATGTATTTTTAGATATTAAAAATTTAAAATTTACTATTGATAAAGATACTTTTGAAACAACAGGAAAAGTAACAAATTTAAGTACTAACCCAACTATTGATGCAGCGTTTAAAGGCGTATTAGATTTGGAGAATTTGACTAAGGCTTATCCAATAAAATTAGATCAAAAATTAACAGGTATTTTAAAAGCTAATTTTACAACTAAAGCAGACCAAAAAGCAATAAAAACCAATGCTTTTGACGATATTAAAACTAAAGGAATTGCTAGTCTATCTAATTTTTCATATACTGGTAAAGATATTGCAAATCCTATAAAAATTAAAACAGCTGAAATTAAATTTAACACAAATAGCATATTGCTTTCCAATTTTGAGGCTAAAACAGGAAAGAGTGATATACAAGCGAAAGGTACGTTAGATAATTTATTCGCTTTTTTGTTTGATGATAAAAAATTAAAAGGTGCTTTTGATGTTAGTTCAAATAATTTTGAAATTAGTGATTTTTTAGTCCATGAAAGTAAATCAGCTACTACTAACACAAATAATTCGGTAAAAAAATCAAGTACAGATGAGAGCCTAAAAATACCAGAATTTTTAGATATTAAAACAAACTTTAAAGCCAAGCGTGTTGTTTATGACAATTTGGAACTTAAAAATGTTAGTGGTTTAGTAAAATTAGCCAACCAAAAAGCAACCCTAATAAATACAAAAGCAAACTTATTAGATGGAGGAGCAGTTTTTAATGGAAATGTAGATACTAAACCTACGTCAGCTGTTTTTGATATGCATATGAAAATTGATAAATTTGATATTGCTAATTCGTTTAAAACATTAGAAACATTCAAGGCTATTGTTCCAATAGCAAGTGCTTTACAAGGAAAATATAATACTACCTTTAAACTTAAAGGGAAATTAAATAATGAATTTTCGCCAGACTTAAATAGTATATCGGGTAATGCATTTGCACAGCTATTTGTTAAAGATTTAGATAAAAATGCTATTCCTTTACTATCTCAATTAAATTCAAGTTTTGATTTTATTGATTTTTCAAAATTAGATTTAAGTAAATTAAAAACAATCTTATCATTTAAAAATGGTAAAGTAGCCGTTGATCCATTTTCTTTAAAATATAGAGGAATGACAATGCATGTTTCTGGTTCGCATGGTTTTGATAAAAGTTTAAGTTATAATCTTAAAATGGATATTCCTGCAAAACATTTAGGTACAGAAGCTGTTAATTTATTGGCAAAACTGACTAATATTAATAAAGATACTATTAGTATTCCTCTATCAACTATAATTAGTGGTTCAATACTTAAACCATCGGTAAAAGTAAACTATAAGCAAGCTATGAATAGTCTTGCTTTAAAAGTAATCGAATACCAAAAACAAGAGCTAACAAATCAAGTAACCAATGAGGTAAATAATCAAGTTAATGATGTAATTGATGATTTATTATCTAATACAGGTTTAGGTGGTTCTCAAACATCAAAAGATAGTACAAATACAGGTAACAGTCCTAAAGACATTATTAATGAAGGAGTTAAAGATGGCGTAAAAGATGTTTTAGATAATCTTTTTGGAGGTAAAAAGAAGAAGAAGAAAAAGAAATAATATGAGTTTAGATAATTACATAGCAACTCCTTTAGATAGTGCTGTTTTAGAAACTAAGGAGCAATATGCTTTTTATTTCAAAATAGTAAATCACGCTTTTAATCAGTTAATTGAGAGCTTGAAAAATAATAAAATTTGCAATGAGCAAGAGTTGGTGTTTTTTAAGCAATATAATGAGTTATTGATTTATTCTATAGAAGCATTACGGGTTAAATATCTATTTAATGATGATGATAAGCTAAAAATTGATTTAACCGAGTCTGGTTTTCCAAATTATATGGAGTTTAGATATTTAATAAATGATCTATCCTTAAAAAATGATTATCTTCAAAAATTACCAAAAGTATATGATTTAAAAAATGAATTTTTAGAAACTCTTTTTAAGGATAAAGAACCGATAAGTAAGGTTAAACTCCATCAAGCAGCATCAATTATTTATTATACTACTATTGATAAACGTTATATTTTTAAGCGTTTTGTTCAAGGTAAAATCATCAAAACACAAGAGCACGATTCTACCTATTTAGTAAGCTGGAGCTTTTATGATATTACACATAACAGACCATTTATTTGCTATTTATATTTTGATTATGACGGAAAAGATATAGAAGATTATAAAATTAAAATATATGATGTTCTAAAAATTGCAGCTGATAGAAGTATTAATATGGATACAATAGCCTATTTAATCGATAAAAAACTTCCTAAAATACATCCAAAACGATTAAAAAAGATAGACGTTGGTCCAATTCATAATATTTTTGCAAAAGGAGATAATATTTACACACATACTATTTTGCAAAATATTTCTACTAAAAACTTAGCTAAGGAAGCATATTGTATTTCGTTATCAATTGATGAAACATATTCAAAAAGCACTTTTAAGGAAGGTTCGTTTTTAAATAAACAGACACTTCAAATTTGGGAAAACATTAAGCAACAAAAATATTTATTTACTTCGCATAAAGTACTGCAATTATTTCATAATAAAATAAACGAACAGCTTTTCACACTCACAAAACCACCATTTGTAATTGATAAGATGAGCTAGTTTTTCATCAAGGCAAGTCTAGAATAATATGGGTCAAAGTGATTTTTATTTTGACAATCCACTCATTATTAGCTAGTCTTGTTCTAGCAGTCTAATATTGGCATATTAATATATCCCGAATTATTCACAAATTTTCGGCTCTACTGCAAATTTAGTGGAATTAAAATATATAATAAAATTTAAAAAGATG
>CAYOFS010000023.1:0-6976 GCA_964403095.1 uncultured Flavobacteriaceae bacterium
CATTTTCTAAATTGTCTAGCATTTCTTTTAAAGCTACTGCCATACCAACTATACTTGCTACGTTTTCTGTTCCAGCTCTAGAGCCACGTTCTTGTTCGCCTCCTAAAAGAATAGGCTTAATACCAAAACCTTTTTTGATTATGGCAAATCCGACACCTTTTGGTCCATGAAATTTATGGCCACTTGCAGCTATAAAATCAATGGGTGTTTTTTGTAAATCAATCTTAAAATGACCAATACCTTGTACAGTATCCGAATGAAATAAAGCATTGCTATTATTACATAAATTACAGATTTTTTCTAAATCTAACAAGTTTCCAATTTCATTATTTACGTACATTAAACTAACTAAAGTCTTATTAGTACGCTCTTTTAATAAAATTTCTAAGTGCTTATAATCTACTAATCCTTTATTATTTACATTAACATAAGCAACTTTGATTTTTTGCTCTTTTTCTAAACTTGAAATAGTGTGTAAAACGGCATGATGTTCAATTTTAGATGTTATAATTCGTTTAACACCTAAGTTCAAAACAGCATTAGATAATATTAAATTATCGGCTTCGCTACCGCCAGAAGTAAAAATAACTTCGCTTGATGTTACATTAAAAGAGCCAGCAATCTGTTTTCTTGATTGCTCAACTAAAGCTTTTGCTGATCTTCCAAATTGATGTGTAGAAGATGGATTGCCAAAAGTGTTTTTGAATACATTGGTCATGCTTTCAATAACTACATTGCTCATTGGTGTTGTTGCGGCATTGTCTAAGTAAATCTTTTTCATTATATTTGGTTAAAAGTACAAAGGTACAAATAAACTTTAGCAAAATTTTATACTTATTATGCGGATAATTTCAATCTAAAAATCCTACTTTTGTTATTTAATTTTAATATTGGTATGAAAAATATTTTTTTAGGAGTTTTTACTGTTTTTTTATTCGTTCAATGTGACGATGGTAATTTTGATACACCAAGTTTTGTTTTTGAAGATAATATTGACCATTGTGGTGATTTAATTATTTTTAATATTGGAGCTGATGATAGTGAAGCACTAATTTTAAATATTAATTTTGATAATACGGATAATGTATTTTTCACAACTGAAAGAACAAATCAACCTTTTAACTTAGATAATAAAATATCGTATCGTGTATTTAATGAGGCTATTACTTCAAGTTACTTTTGCCAGAATATTCCACCATCTTCTCCAAGTATTGCAAATCAATGGAGTGGAAGTGGTACTTTAATAGTAAATAATATTATTGTTTTAGATGATAATGATAATGTTGAAGAGTTAGTCGGAATAATTGATACAGATTCCGATGGGATATTTAATTATATTGATATTGATGATGATAATGATGGTATTTTAACAAGTAATGAAATAAATGATGATGGTAGTTTTATTGATACTGATGGCGATTTAATTCCAAACCATTTAGATGCTGATGATGATGGCGACTCTGTACCAACAATAAACGAATTAATTACCGATACAAATGGCGATACTATAATTGATTACCTTGATAATACAACACAAATAACACAAACGGAAAGGTTACAAATCACCAATACATATAATTTGAATTATACTACTTCATTTACTATTGAAGATATGAGCTTGAATAATGGTGATGGAAATGCAATTAATTATACTAATTTTGAATTTGGAGTTAAAACAGGAAATGTTTCAGTTACAAATTAAAAATCAAACTATTTTTTTAATATAATAGGTGGTATTACTTTTTAATCAAGCTATTTGTATAAAATAGATATGTGAGTTTTTCGGTTTTTAATTTTATTTTTAAGTCAATTAGTTTTAATTTGGAAGTAATATATTTTTCTTGTCGTTTATTTAATAAAAATACAGAACTTTCACCATATTTAAACTTTTCATTTTCTCCGTCTAATAATAGTTTATAACCATTAATATTTTGTGATAATAAAACCACTTGCTTTCTTAAAACCATTTGTTTTTCTAGGCTTGCAGTGATTTTGTTTTGTAATTCATTTGTCTTATTTTCGATTTCATACTGAACACTTTCTAGTTTTAAAGAGGACATTTTTAATTGAGCTCTTTCTTTTCTTAAAAAAAGAGGCATTGAAAAATCCACACTCCATTTAAAATCATCTATATTAAAATTAGGAGATAAGCTATTATACGATGTTGATAGTAAAGGCTTGTATTTTAGTTTCAGTTTTGGTTTTAATTTGTCTTTTTTTAAGCGTTGCTCGGCTTCGTAGTATGCTAGTTTATTATTATATAATTTTATAGATGGGTTTAAATGAATGTCATTATTTATATTTGATATGTCTAAATCAAAGTCTAAAGGACGTGTATTAGGTTTAAGTGCTATAAAAGAGTCTTTATACCATAAAAAATTAGAAACCTCTTGTTGTGCTTTAATGAGTAAGGCTTTATTTTTTTGAAGTTTAAGTAGCGTTTCTTTATGTGATATTGAGGCTTCTAAGGTGTCAATCACCGTTTTTTCTCCATTTTCTAAAAGGAGCTTTGTATTTTTGAAATAAGTGTTTGCAATGTTTTTATTTTCGGTTAAAGCCTCTGTATAAGCGTTGTATTTAAGCCAATTCAAGTATGATTTTGATGCTTCATAAAGTAATTCGTTAAATAAAATATCTTGCTCATTCTTAGTTGATTTTTGAAAAATACGAGCCTTTTCTAATGCTGTTTTACGCTTGTTTACAAGTAAACCTTGTAATATATTTGCTTCTAAGCCTAAACCCCAAACACCATTGTAATCTGTTTTATTTTCAGGGTTTAGATAGTAACCATTTGCTTTAGTGTAATCGGCTACTACATCAATTCCTAAAGGTGTTGGTATTATAAGTTTATTGTTAAATCTCTTGTAGTAAATAACATCATGAAAATCTTTTTCTTTAAAAGTAGAATTTAATTTAGGGTCAAAAAAACCTTTTGCTAACTGCATTTCTGCTTTAGCGAATTTAGATTTTAAATCAATTTTTTTAGCTATTGGATGATATTTTAAAATGTTTTCTATATACTCATCGTATGAAAATAACACATCTTCATTTTGAGAAAAACAGCTTAAGCTAGCATTAAAAATTAATACGACTAATAATAAAAATTTGTTGAAACGCATAAAAATTAGTTCGTTTATTTTGACGATGATTTTTTGTCTACTTTATAATTTGAATTATTTTTTTTATAATAATCTAATGGAAAACCGTTTAATTGCCTCCATGTTTCATACCAGATAGGTACTTCTTTTAATAAAACAAAAGCTTGCGCACCAGTACCGATTCTAAGGTCTTTTGGCCATTCTCTAGAGTTTTCTTGCGGAGCAATTAGCACTCTATATTTTCCGTTTTTATTGATTGCTAAATCAACACCAATAACTTCACCTCTAAAAATACCTGTTGAAGCTTCTGGCCAGCCACTTACAACTAATGTTGGCCAACCATCAAAACGTAAGCTTACTTTGTTTTTTAATTCTAATAGTACTACATCGTAAGGTTTAACATAAATCTCTACGGCTAAATCAGGATTATTAGGTGCTATTAAGGCAATACTAGAACCTTGTTTTATAATTTCGCCAATTCCTTTATTTAAAATTTTACTTATATATCCATCTTGTGGAGCTAATATATAGTATTGGTTTGAGCGTATTTGATAATTACTTAGTTTGTTTTTAAGCTTAGATGTTGCAACAATACTTTCATATTTTGATGCTGAAGCAGATTGTAAATTAGATTGTGCCTTAAATATTTTTTCCTTATATTGGCTCCTTACTGTTTCTAATTCATTTTTTTGATTGCTATATTTACGTTGTGATACAGAAACTTTATTAATAGTAGATTGTAGCTTTAATTTTTTACTTTGAAATTCACTTAAAGTTTTTAAACCTTTATCATAAAGTGTTTTTGTTCTTTCAAATTGATTCTGAGCTATTTTTAAATTCGCTTTTATAACATGTAAGTTTAAGCTATCAATTTTTATTTTATTTTTAACTTGTTTAAGTTTTAAAGTCATTGCACTTTTAATAGCTTTAACTTGATTTTTGAGGGCATTTCTTTTGTTTTCATACGAGTCTATACTATTTGATTTGGCTTGCATTTGTTCAGATGTAATATCTAATAAATTTGGGTCAAAATATTCATTTTTAACTTCTGATAGATGCGCAATAGTATCTCCTTTTTTTGCAAAATCACCTTCTTTAACGTACCATTTATCAATTTGTCCACCTATAATAGTTTGTATATATTGAGGTTGATGTTCAGGTGAAACGCTTGTAACATAACCCTTTGAGTTAATATTTTGCGTCCAAGGTAAAAACATAATTATGGCTGCTATAATTAAACCAATAGTTATAAACCGCCCTACTTTACTTGCTTTGTGTTTTTTGAATTTATTAAACGATTTAAAACTTTCAAAATCAAAACTTCCTTTTATTTTATTATTAGTAATATTTAGCATCTGTGTTATTTAGAAAGGTTTATTGTTGTGGTGCATTTAGTAGCTAGATATTTATAATCAGAGATAATAAATGCAGTCCAATTTCTTTTGTCATCGGTTAAATAATCTACAATATATTTTTTAAATTCTTCAGATAAAAAACGGAAAGGCTCTTCCATTAAAATAACTTTAGGTTTATTAACAATTAAACGTGCTATTAAAATTCTTTGCGCAACACTTCTTGGAACAGCTCTTCCTCCATTTTTAATTAGACCATCTATGCCTTTTTCTTTTTTATTAAAATAAGGTTTTAATTTTAGTACCTTAATAGTTTCTTCTAAACTTTCTTCAGAAATATCATGACCTAAAACAATATTTTCTCTATAACTGCCTTCAAATAAAGTGTAGTTTGATAGTAGCACACCATAATGTTCATATAAGTCATCTTTTTGATAATATTTTATAGACACATCATTGAGTAGTAAGTTTCCTTTAGTTGGAGCATACATTCCTGCAATGATTCTTAATAAAGGAGATTTACCAGAGCCAGATCCTCCTGTTATTAATACTTTTTCGTTTTCTTGGACTTTAAAATTAATATTGTTTAATACTTTTTTACTGTTTTTATTAAAGGAGAAAGTTAAGTTTTTAGCCTTTATTTCTAAACCTTCATTATCTTTTAATTTTTTATAACCATCGTTACTATCAAGAGGAATATCAAAAATATAGCCTATTTTATCAAGAGAAGTAAGCACATCATAGACTGTATCTGTAGTTTCCATTATTTTTGCAATGGAGTTTATGATTAAAATAATTAATATTTCCGAAGCGACAAATTGACCAATATTCATTTGTCCTTCGAGTACTAAATATCCTCCAAGCACAAGAAAAACTGCTTTCACAAAAAACTTAAAACCTATAAATATTTTAAACTGAGTAACAAGTGTTTTAAAGTGACTTTCTCTACTATTAAGGTAGTTACCAGTTATTATATCGGTTTTTAATAGGTGAATTTTATTTTCTCCTGAAATTTTAAAACCTTCATTTACACGAGCAACTTCTTGTAACCAATGAACTAAGCTGTATTTGTATTTACTTTCTTTAATACTTGAATTCATTCCTTTTGGACCTGTTATTTTAATAATACTAAAAAAAACAACAAACAAAGCAAAAATTAGAATAATGAAATAAGAACTGTAAACGGTTAATAAGATGATTCCAAAAAATATTTGAAAAATAGCCAAAGAAAAATCTATTAATATTTTAGGTAAGCCTTTCTGGATAGTAACTACATCAAAAAAACGATTTACTAATTCGGGTAAGTTTTTATCACTAACTTCGTTTAAATTAATTTTCGGAACTCTATAAGTGAAATCAAAAGCAGATTGTGCAAATATATTTTGCTGAACATTCTCTACTATTTTTAATTGAGCTACTTGTAAAATACCAGTAAGAAGAATCCCTAAAAGAACAATGGAGACTAATATAAGCCAAGAATATGTAAATTCTCCAGCTAATAAATAGGTTATGATTGCTTGAATTCCTAAAGGTAAGCTAAGGTTGATTAGACCATTAAGTACACCATAGCCATAAATTTGCCTGACTTCTTTTTTATAAGAGCTTACTAATTTTAAAAATCTTTTTATAGGAGATATTTTCATTAATATAATAGTTTAAACGTTTTCAATAAAATAAGTAGTAATACTTTAGTATCTATCAATTGTTGCGAATATAAGTTATGAAGTTTACTATTACTAACTTTTATTCATGTTTTCTAAAAAATAATCACAGAAGTCTTGCATGGTTGCAGTCATTTTTTCATCGCCTGTTGCTACATTATAGGTTTCTTTCATGGAAACTAATGTTTGATGAAAAAATTGTTTCATTTCATGAATAGGCATATCTTTTGTCCATAAATTGATTCTAAAAGTTTCACTTTCGACACTATCCCAAACGGATAAAAATGTGGCTTTTACTTCTTTATCTTCAATATTGCCATCATCGGAACTCCAAAGAATTGTTTCAGGAACTCTATTTTCATCAAGTCCTACTCGTATTTTAATTTCTGATTTATGTTTAATTGCCATTATTTTAGTTGATTTTAGTGTTTTCGGTTTTCGGTTTTCAGTTTTCGGTGTTTGCTATTTGCTATTTGGTTAATTCGTTTATTATCAGTCAGTCTTGTGTCTATTATCTAACGGTCTAATGTCGCCATATTAATACCTGTTTGGTTTGTATTTTGATTTTTTAAAGATTGTTTCGTTATCCATTTTCATTAATTCAGTGAGACTTACATCTTTATTATATTTCATAAAAGATCTTACAATTTGCCAACCTAACCAAGAGCCAACACTTCCTGGGGATTTATTATCAATATCTAAATAAAACTTAGAGAATGGAGCCAAATCTATAAAACGTGTATTTAATGAGTTATCTGTACTGTAAAGTAATTCTTTATCAACAAAATAACTCCAAATCATGTATTCATTAGCCTTAACCCATTTTGTTTTATTTGGCGTATATCCAATTTTATCTTCATCATTA
>CAYOFS010000023.1:6986-21416 GCA_964403095.1 uncultured Flavobacteriaceae bacterium
ATTAAAGTTAGGTAAAAAGGCATCTAGAGCATATAATTTTTTTCCTTCTTGAATTATTTTAGATGAAAAAGTTCGATTTTTATTTTTAAATAATATAGGCTTAATTATTTCTTTGGCAGTAGCAACCGTTATTTGTTTTGGTGTAAAATTTTGAGTTAAATAAGCAGGGTAATCCTCATAGATGTAACTATCCTTACCTAAAAATACATCTAAAGAAATAAATAATAACTCATTTGTATAAATTACTTTTTGCTCAAAACCAACATTAGAATTTAGTGTAATTATTCTTGGCTCTTTAAATTTTGGATAGTAATATTTTACATGTTTAAATAATTCGTCTAAATCTTTTTTAACTTTATCTAAATTAGGGTATGCTTTTTGAGTTGCTTTAAAAAGCTCTTGTTCGTCTTTGTCCGACATTTTATTAACCCAAACACTATCAATATTGTGAGGAAATAAAAAAGGATATTTTTCCTTTAATTTAGGTAAGTTTTCGGGCTTAGCCGTGTAAAATTCTTGCTCAAAGCGTTCAATTTTAACATCAGACGCAATAGTTGACACATCAATATTAAGGCGATTATCGTCTTTAGAACAGCTAAAAAACACACTAACCAACACCACTATTAGAAGGTGTTTTTTGAAATAATTTTTATCGTTTATAAAGGAATAGTATAAGTTTGTATTAATCATTTTAGATAATTGTTAAGTAGAAAGATAGATAATGTAGTTTTTTTGTTCTGGTACTTGATTGATTTTAAATTAGTATTATTGTCTATCGTTTAATAATCTTGCCGCTAAGTTAATATTCATTATAATACTTATAAGTTGTAATTTGTAATACAACAAAACGAATTTTTACTATTTTTGTTGCAAATATAGAAACTAGTTTTAGAATGAACGAAGAAAAAGTTACAAATCACATAGTAAGTTGGTTAAAAGATTATGCAATCAAAGCAAATGTAAAAGGTTTTGTTATTGGAGTTTCAGGAGGAATCGATTCTGCTGTAACCTCTAGCTTATGTGCAATGACAGGTTTAGAGTTATTGTGTTTAGAAATGCCTATTCATCAAGGAGCAAATCAAGTGAATAGAGCTAAGGAACATATCAATCAATTGAAAAATAAATTTGATAAAGTATCTTCTGTAAATATTGACCTAACACAGACTTTTGAAACCTTTAAAAGTGCTTTGCCTAAAGAAAAGCAATCAGATATTATCGATTTGTCTTTAGCTAATACTCGAGCAAGATTACGAATGACTACCTTGTATTATTTTGCAGGTGTAAACGGTTTGTTGGTAGCAGGAACAGGTAATAAAGTAGAAGATTTTGGCGTTGGCTTTTTTACTAAATACGGAGATGGAGGCGTGGATTTAAGTCCTATTGCTGATTTATTAAAATCCGAAGTGTATAAATTGGCAACATATTTAGATGTTCCAAAATCAATACAAAAAGCACAACCAACCGATGGTTTATTTGGAGATACACGTACCGATGAAGATCAAATAGGAGCAAGCTATGATGAATTGGAATGGGCAATGAAGATGAAAGATTTAGGTAAAACAATATCCGATTTTAAAGATCGAGAAGCTGTTGTTTTTAAAATTTATCAAAACAGGCATAATGCTAATAAACACAAAGTGCTTGCAATACCTGTTTGTAAAATCCCAATTGAAATACTTGGTTAAAACTTTAATAAAAGTCCATTTTTTGTGCTATTTTGAAAGTAATTATTATAATTTAAACCTATATTTGCCAATACACTAATTAAAAATTTTAAAGATGATGAAAAAATTAATTCTATTTATTATTACAATAGCACTATTTTCTTGTAAGAATGATACGCCAAAAAACTACGCAACCTTTTCAGGGAAAATAACTAATCATAATGGAGGAGAAGGTTCCTTGCAAAGTGAAACAACTAAAAAAACAATTGATATTTCTGATAGTGGCGTTTTTTCGGATACGATACATTTATCCGATAAAGGAACAATACTATATTTTTCTGATGGAAATGAATTCACAAAAGTTTATTTGAAAAACGGTGATGATATTCAGTTAAGCTTAGATACAAAACAATTTGACGAAACGGTTAAGTTTACAGGTAAAGGAGCAGCTAACAGTAATTATTTAGCACAAAAATCTATGTTAACTGAAAAAAACATTACAGCTGACATATTTAATTTAGATAAAGATCAATTTGTTACTAAAATAGAAGAGATAGCAACATTATTTACTGCTAAATTAGCAGCAGCAGAAGGATTAGATAAAAGTTTTATTGAATTAGAAAAAGAAGATATAAAAATGTTTAAAGAAGGTATCTCTAAGCAGTTTGATTCTATGAAATCAGAGAATGAACAATTCGCTAAATTTGTTGGAAAGCCTTCTCCAGATTTCAAAAATTACGAAAATTTTAAAGGAGGAAAAACATCATTGAAAGACTTAAGAGGGAAATATGTTTATGTTGATGTTTGGGCAACTTGGTGCGGACCATGTAAGGCAGAAATACCACATTTAAAAACATTAGAAAAAGATTTTCATGGTAAAAACATTACATTCTTAAGTATATCGGTTGATAAAGAAGCTGATAAATCAAAATGGAAAAAGATGATTACGGATAAAAAAATGGGAGGCGTTCAATTATTTGCCGATAAAAGCTGGAAATCAGACTTTGTAACTGGATATAAAATAAAAGGTATTCCGAGATTTATTTTAATCGATCCAAAAGGGAATGTAGTAGATGCAAACGCACCAAGACCATCTAGTCCAAAAACAAAAGAAATATTAAAAGAACTATTAAAATAAGAAATTTCATCTCTTAAAAAACAAGGAATTAAACAATAAAAAAGAAAACATGAACAGAATAATATTATATATCAGTATTTTAGGGCTTATATTATCATGCACAAAACATCCACCAAAAGATTATGCTACGTTGTCAGGTAAAATTGATAATGCAAAAGCGAAAGAAATTATTATAAGTGCAAGAAGCGGTTATAAAAAAACAATTGAGCTTAATGAAGATGGTACTTTTTCTGACACATTACACATAAAAGATAAAGGTGAAATGTATATGTTTTATGTAGATGGTATTTCTAGATTATTTATTAAAAATGACGATGAAATTAAGGTGAACTTTGATGCTGAAAAGCCAAAAGAAACTATTAAATTTACAGGGAAAGGTTCGGAAACAAGTGCTTATATAGCTGAGAAAATATTAAATCAAAGCAAAATTAATATAAATGAACTATTTGCTTTAGATGAAAAACAATTTAAAGTTAAATCCGCAGAAAAAATAACTGAATTTCAAGAATTGTTAAATTCATATAAAAATTTAGATTCTGCATTTTTAGCCCAAGAAAAAAAGGGCTTGGCAAGTTTGCCAAAAATGTTAAACGATCAATATGATAAACTAAATAAACAAAAAAATCAAAAGGATGTATTAAAAGGAAAGCCTTCTCCAGATTTCAAAAATTACGAAAATTTCAAAGGAGGAAAAACATCATTGAAAGACTTAAGAGGTAAATATGTTTATGTTGATGTTTGGGCAACTTGGTGCGGACCATGTAAGGCAGAAATACCACATTTAAAAACATTAGAAAAAGATTTTCATGGTAAAAACATTACATTCTTAAGTATATCGGTTGATAAAGAAGCTGATAAATCAAAATGGAAAAAGATGATTACGGATAAAAAAATGGGAGGCGTTCAATTATTTGCCGATAAAAGCTGGAAATCAGACTTTGTAACTGGATATAAAATAAAAGGTATTCCGAGATTTATTTTAATCGATCCAAAAGGGAATGTAGTAGATGCAAACGCACCAAGACCATCTAGTCCAAAAACAAAAAAAATGTTAAAAGAGTTATTGAAATAGTAATAGCCGTAACAAATAGAAAGTTCCTCTCCTTTTTATAGGGCAAAAATACAAGTTAAGCAATAAAATAAAACATAATGAAAAGAATAATTGTTATTATAGTAATTCTTGCAAGCTTACTGTCTTGTAATAAGAAAGTGGGAAATGAAAATTACATCACAATAAAAGGATTAATAGCAAATAATCAAGCAAGTAATATTGATATTGAATCGAGAGGTTTTAATAAAAGAATTCCTGTTAATCTTGATGGTAGTTTTAGTGATACTTTAAAGGTAATTAATGAAGGAGTTCATAAATTTAATGATGGTGAAAACACTGTATTGATCCACATTAAAAATGGCGATGTTTTAAATGTTGAATATGATTATACAAAACTAGATAGTACTATTCAATTTAGTGGTATTGGTTTTGAAACATCAAAATATATAAATGAACGTAAAAAAATAGACAAGAAAGAAGGGATTAGACAAGTAAAATCTTTTTATAAACTAAGCCCAAATGAGTTTTCTACCAAAATTAAACGTATTGAAAATGAATTGTCTAATTTACTTGAACTGGATATTGATTCAACTTTAAAAAGTAATGAAATAAAAAGAAACGCCCAGTTTTTTGGATACTTACGTAAAAATTACGCCAAAGAACATGGCTTATTAACTAGATTAAAAAAAGGAACAAAGTCACCAATATTTACTAATTATGAGAGTATTGATGGTAAGAAATTTTCATTGGAAGATTTTAAAGGTAAATACATTTATATAGATGTTTGGGCAACTTGGTGCGGACCTTGTAAGCGAGAAATACCACACTTAAAAGCGCTTATTAAAGAATATGCTAATCAAGACGTTGCGTTTGTCAGTATTTCGGTAGATAATGGTAGAGGTTATAAAAATGACGCAGCAAAAGCTAAAAAAGCTTGGAGAAAAATGATTAAAGATAAAAATATGAAAGGAGTGCAACTTTATGCAGATAAAGCATGGAATTCAGATTTTATTAAAGCTTTTGGTATTAGAAGTATTCCAAGATTTATTTTAATTGATGATAAAGGTAATATTGTCGATCCAAATGCGCCAAGACCATCTAATTTAGAAATAAAAAACCTTTTAAATGCAGGCTATGAAAAATAAAAAATTGAAAATCTATTTTTTCGTGTTAATTCCATTTGCATATTTCTTTATTTTTTTTAGAGGGTCATTTGACTATATATTTGTGAAAAAATTATTATTTATTGAACATATTATAAAAAGTATTTTTATAAGTTTTATTGTTTGTTATTTTTTATACAGATTAGAAGGAAAAACTAAGGAATAACGTGGCATAACAAAATATAAACGTAATAGCGGTTTTGTGCTAAATTCAAAATTAATTTATTTGAAAAAAAATCAGTAATAAACTGAAAATTAGAGCATTTAAATTCCGCTACTACGCTTATCTGTAGCGTTATTTTTATTGGTGCTTAAAATTTATTTTGTCTAATTTCACAACATTATACATAATACCAATTCTATTTCAAAATGCGCTACATAAACTTTAAATGCAGAAAAACGTGAAAAGATAAATAATTTATAGCGTATTTAGATGATGAATTAAAAAAACAAGATTATTTTTTGAAACGAAGTTTATCTTTTATCGTGCTTACAGTTATTCCATTCAATTAATTCATTAATACTAAAGTGATAATTTACAGTTACACCTTTATGAATACCATTTACAATATCTCCTTTTCCAGACTCTCTTCTAAATTTTCTAGATGTTTTATTGTTTATATAAATCTCTTTTAATTTAGTCGTTTTTTGATAGAAATAGCGTTTTTTATTAGTGTTAACTAAGCAAGGTCTATTCATTAAAACCCAAAGAATTGAAGTTGGTATTTTAGTTTGTTGTTCAATTTCAAAATAACGCAGTAAATCGCTTAAATTTAAAGCTAAAGTTTCCGAAGGTTTTAAATTTGATTTTGGCAATATTCTTTCAACGGACATAAATGTTCTGCGTTGTGCTTTTATTTCTAAATAATTGATTAAGATCTTGTCTTTATTGAATATTTCAATATCTGGATAGCCTTTTTCTATTGTTTTTCTTGCAAAATAATTTGGATTATGATTTATTTTTTTAATGATTAAATCCTCTTGTTCTTCGGCAAATACCACATCGTTTTTGAAATTATAAAACCCTTTACTTTTTCCATCGCATCTTGTGTTACAAGTTTGACAATCATTTAAAAAAGGATTTAAAGTTTTCATTTCATTTTTTATAAATATAATAAAAAACTAGGAGTAATTGGCTTTAAATTTCAAAAGCTATAAAATTCAACTCGTTTTTACGGTATTGTTTCCTAATATCATTAATGGAAATAAATTCATTATTTCGTTTTACAAACCAATAATCCCAACCATTATGATTGGATTTATTTAATATTTTTGCAGCCATTTTATGAATTGATAATGTTTCGGTTTTGTTATTTAAAAACCCCATTTTTGTTAAGTTTACTAAATGGCAATGTTTTGGAGAGTAAAATTTCTCTTTGGTAATTAAGTAATTTTTTTCAATTAATAAAGCAGTTGAAACCCTAGGTGGCTTTATGTCTAACTTGTTTAAAAACAAAGGGTTATTAGCCTCTACTTTTACCTTTTTTATTCTTTTTTTAGCGAGGTTTATATAATTATCTTCTCTGTCAATACCTATAAAATTTCTACCTGTTTGTTTTGCAATAGCACCAGTAGTTCCTGTTCCGAAAAAAGGATCTAAAACTAAATCACCAACTTTTGATGAGGATAATATTACATTTAATAATAATTGTGCTGGTTTTTGTGTGGCATGTGCTTTTTTACCATTACTATCTTTAATACGCTCGTTACCTGTGCAAAGTGGAATATTCCAAACGGATTTCATTTGTGTTCCTCCATTAAGGTGTTTCATCGTTTTATAATTAAAGGTGTATTTAGCTTCTTTTTGTTTGGTACACCAAAGCATAGTTTCTGTTGCATTAGTAAAACGTGTGCCTTTAAAATTTGGTACAGGATTGGATTTATTCCAAATAATATCATTTAAAATCCAAAATCCTAAATTTTGCATAATAAAACCTAACCTATAAATATTTTGAAAAGCACCAATCACCCAAATTGAACCATCTTTTTTAAGAATACGCTTACATTCAGTTAGCCAATCGGTACAAAACTTATCATAATGTTGATAGTCATTAAATTTATCCCAGTCATCATCAACACCATTAAAAATAGTTCCTTCAGTTCTTAGCAACTCGCCATCAGTTTGCATAAAATATGGTGGATCCGCAAAAATAAGATCGATACTATTACTCGGAATTTTTTTTAAATTTGCAATAGTATCGCCTTTAATAACGGTGTTTGTAATGTGGTCTAGTTTATGCACTTTTTATTTGTTCATTAATTGTTGAAATAATTCTAAAAATTGAGAGATATGAATACCATCAGCAAAACCGTGATGCACATTAATAGCTATTGGCATAAAATATTTTTTTTCTTTTAAAACCATTTTACCAAAAGTGATTTTTGGAACTGTATCAACTCCTTTTAGATTTCTAGCATGTGTGATACTTGTAAATGAATTCCAAGGGATTGAAGAAAAGTGAATTACATCTGCTCTATATGTGTTTGTAGCAATTCCTAAGCCTTTTGAATTATTCACTTGTTCAATAACGTTTTTTAATGCTGTGCTAAAAGTTGCATAAACTTTATCAAATTCAGTAAAGGAAAAACTAAAAGTACCATCTTTTCTACCAATTGTTGTTGCTGCATGAATTTTATCAAACAAAACTACTTTATCATCAACAATTCTATACTTAAACACAGCTATTTGATTAATAGCTATTATTGCTTTGTGTAGATAGTATGAGAAAAAAGAAATATTATCTAATTTTGCTTTGTGATATGCTACTGTACAATCTATCTCTGACACTAAACCGTGAAATGGATCATCATATTTTGAAAAAAAATCAAAATATTCTTTTCTGTCCCATTTATAGGTGTCAATAATTTTCATCTATTAATCTAATTTCCTTTTTTAAAATCTGCTAAAAATTTAGCTAGACCAATATCTGTTAAAGGATGTTTTAATAAACCTTCAATAGCACTTAATGGTCCAGTCATTACATCGGCTCCAAGTTTAGCGCAATCAATAATATGCATTGTATGTCTTACTGATGCTGCTAAAATTTCAGTATCAAAATCGTAGTTATTATATACTTGCCTAATTTCGGCAATAAGGTTTAAACCGTCCGTAGAAATATCGTCTAATCTACCGATAAATGGCGATACATAAGTAGCTCCAGCCTTTGCTGCCAATAATGCTTGACCAACTGAAAACACTAAGGTAACATTGGTTTTTACACCTTTATTCGAAAAATATTTACATGCTTTAATACCATCTTTTATCATTGGTAATTTAACAACAATTTGTTTGTTTAGCGCAGCAAGTTCTTCTCCTTGTTTAATCATTCCATCATAATCGGTTGCGATAACTTCGGCAGAAACATCACCATCTACTAAGGTGCAAATTGCTTTATAGTGATCTAAAATATTTTGTTCACCAGTAATACCTTCTTTGGCCATTAATGATGGGTTTGTTGTAACACCATCTAAAATGCCTAAGGCTTGAGCTTCTTTAATTTGTTCTAAATTAGCAGTATCTATAAAAAATTTCATTCTGATTTGTTTTTTGTTGATTTATTCATCAAAGATAGTATAGTCTTCGGTTTTTGGACTTTATTCTGTACTGTTTTTTTTTAGAAGTTCTTAACAATCATTTTATGATGAATAATTCGTTATAGAAAAAAACAATAAGGCAATTTATTAATATTAACGATTAGATTGTTAGATAATAGACGTAAGATTCACTGATAATAAACAAATTACTAAAAGTCAAACCACTTATTTACATCTGTTTATAAAAGGCTACTTTAAATGTTTTTGTGCTCTGTATGAAGATCTAACTAGAGCACCACTTTCTACATGTCTAAAACCAAGTTCTAAGCCTATTTTCTCGTATTTTTTAAATTGTTCAGGTGTAATGTATTCTTTAATTGCGAGGTGTTTTTTACTAGGTTGTAAATATTGACCAATAGTAACAATATCTACTTTTGCTGCTTTTAAATCATGTAAAGTTTGAATAACTTCTTCTTCGGTTTCTCCTAAACCAAGCATTATTCCAGATTTTGTTCTTGGTAATCCGTTTTCTTTTAAATAGCGTAAAACCTCTAAGCTTCGGTCATATTTTGCTTGAATTCGTACTTCACGTGTTAAACGTCTAACAGTTTCTAAATTATGTGAAACAATTTCAGGTCTAACAGCAATTATTCTATCTAGGTTAGTTTCATCACCTTGAAAATCGGGTATTAAAGTTTCTAAAGTTGTGTCAGGGTTTGTTCGTCTTATTGCTTGAACAGTTTCTACCCAAATAATTGATCCACCATCTTTTAAATCATCTCTATCTACCGAGGTAATTACAGCATGTTTAATATTCATTATTTTAATTGAATTGGCAACCTTATCTGGTTCTTCCCAATCTACAGGGTTTGGTCTTCCTGTAGAAACACCACAAAATCCACATGAACGTGTACATGTATTACCAAGAATCATAAAGGTAGCTGTTCCTTCTGTCCAACATTCACCCATATTTGGACAACTACCACTTGTACAAATGGTATTTAACTTGTATTTCTCTACTACTTTTCTTAAATTAGTATAAGTTTTCCCAATAGGTAATTTTACACGTAACCAATCAGGTTTTTTTTTAGGTAAAGGAGGTAGTTCTTTTTGTAAAGCAGTAGTATTAGTATTTTTAGTATTTTTATGTAAATCCACACGTAACCAATCAGGTTTTTTTCTAGGTAAAATATGCGAATTTTTCATAAAATTATTTTTCAATAACAAACTATTGTTGATAATAAAACGCAAAGATAAAACAAATTATATAAGAAATATTAATATTTTTTTTGTTATTTTGTGTTTTAAAACAAAATTTAAAAATTATGAAAAAAATTGTAATTATTTTAGTGTTTGTATTTACAGCAATTACTCTAAATGCACAACAACATGAAACAAAAGTGGATGTTTTTAATTTAGTATCTTTTAAATCTTTAGAAACTACTTATATGTATATTCTTAATGAGGAATCAGGTGTTGGAATTTCCGTTTTTATGCGTTTGGCAGATAAAAAAGGGATTTTTGGTTATAATAAAAAACTTGCAGTTACGCCATTTTACCGTCAGTATTTCCCGTTAGGTTCTGTTGAGAATGTATTTGCAGAAGCATTTTTCTCTTTAAACTCAGGAACTGACTTAGATGATAATGATGAAGTTTTAAAATATACCGATGGCGCTTTTGGATTTACTGTAGGGAAAAGTTATATTAGCCCTAGAGGTTTTGTAGCGGAAATTTTTATTGGCGCAGGTAGAAATCTTTTTGATTCTCCAGGAGCTCCAAATTTAGTATCTAGAATAGGCGTTAATTTCGGATTTAGATTTTAAAGTAAAATATAATTTAAAACGTAAGTTTAATTGATATAAAAAATAACTAATAAGAGTGCGGTTTAGACTGCACTTTTTTTATTCCATAAATAAATGATAAAAAAAAGTAGAGCTCAAATAACCGAATTTATTATTCACAAAGTAGGAAATAAGTATAATAGTACACGTAATCTTTTTTCTGAAAAAACTATGTTGTTTGACGAAGGAAGCTATCAAATGGTATTTAATTTCTTATTAAAACCCTTTACTAATCTAACAGAAAGCTATCGCTTTCATCATCATGCAGATGTAAGTTTGAATGAAATGAATAGTTATACCGAATCGCTTTTTAAAAACGAAGGCGATTTTGTTGAAACATCACAAAATATTGTAAAACATCTGTTCGAGCAATCAACATCTGCAAATATAAAAACAGGAGATGTGATGATTGTAAAATTTTCCGATATTGAAATTAATGATATTCTTACTGATGCTATTGGAGTTTTTAAAATTGAAAATAAATCAGAATTTTTTCAAACCTATGTAGATGGAAAGTCTATTGAATTGATGTTGCTAGAAGGCATTAGCACCAAAAAATTAGATAAAGGTTGTTTGATTTTAAATACAACCGATGGAGAAGGAAAAATTGTTTTAAGCGTAGATAATAACAGTTATGATGCGCAATATTGGATTAAAAATTTCTTACAAGTAAAACCAGCAGATGACAGTAATAATCACACAAAAAATTATATGGAATTCTGTGCGTCTTTTGGCGAAGAGGTAATAAAAGAAAATTTTGGAAAAAAACAGCAAAGTGAATTTTTAGCAAATACAGTAGATTTTTTTAAAGAAAATGAAACCGTAAATATAGACGATTTTAAAACTACTATTTTTGAAGAAGAAAAGCATGTAGAATTATTTGATGATTATAAAAAACAATACGAAGCTGAGGCAGATGTATTATTACGAAATAATTTTCATGTAGCAGATAAGGTGTTGAAAAAAGAAAAAAAACATCTTAAAACCGAAATTAAATTAGATACACAAATGGTAATTAAAATTGATGTTGATTCGCCTGATGCAGCATCGTATTATTTAGAGCGAGGTTATGATGAAGAAAAGAAAATGTTCTTTTATAAAGTATTTTTTAATGAAGAGAGCTAGACAGATTAAAACCTCTATGATTTAGCGTATTTTGATATTAATTGGTATGAAATGTAACATAAGTTGAAATTACACGTCTTATTTAAAAACTAAAACCTTTAAAATTTGAAAACGATATTAACTGTTAGTAATCTTAATAAAAAATTTGGAAATGTTCATGCTGTAAATAATCTATCTTTTACTATTGAAAAAGGTAAAATTTATGGTATTCTTGGTCCAAACGGAAGTGGTAAATCAACCACTTTAGGTATAATTCTTAATGTAGTTAATAAAACAACAGGAGGTTTTTCTTGGTTTAATGGCACAATTTCTACACATGAAGCTTTGAAAAAAGTTGGTGCTATTATTGAAAGACCAAATTTTTATCCAGCAATGAGTGCTTATGAAAATTTACGCTTAGTATGTAAAATTAAAGGAGTTTCAACTAGTGAAATTGATAAAAAACTAACAATTGTAAATCTAATTGAACGTAGAAATAGCAAGTTTAGAACATTTTCTTTAGGTATGAAACAACGCTTGGCAATAGCATCGGCATTACTTAATGATCCAGAAATATTAATTTTAGATGAGCCAACTAACGGATTAGATCCTCAAGGAATTCATGAAATTAGAAAGATAATTAAATATATTGCAAGTAAAGGCACAACTATTTTATTAGCGTCTCATTTACTTGATGAAGTGGAAAAGATTTGTTCGGATGTAGTCATTATCCGTAAAGGTAAAAAATTATACGAAGGTCGTGTTGATCAAATGAGTGCTTCTTATGGTTGGATTGATATGCAGAGTGATAATATGGAGAAGTTAAAAATAATTTTTTCTAATTATATAGGAATTGATTCAATTAATATTGAAGATAATATACTTACAGCAACATTATCGGATAATATTTCTACTGCAAAAATTAATCAAACGGCTTTTGAAAATGGAGTAGTGTTAACGCATTTGGTAAAACGTAAACCAAGCTTAGAGAGTAAATTTTTGCAATTAACCGAAAACTAATTTTCTAAAATAAAAACATTCATCATAATAGATTTAATAATCAATTATGAATGTCATATATAAAAATGAACACATGAAAAGATTAATACAAATTGAACTTATCAAACTTAAAAATAGTAAAGCAAGTAAAATTCTTATTGCTGTATATTTTTTATTACTAACATCAATTAGTTTAATTGCTGCAATTAAATTTGATATTGGACCAATAAAATTTCACCTTGCCGAACAAGGGATTTTTAATTTTCCATATATCTGGCATTTTAATACTTTTGTAGCCGCAATATTTAAGTTTTTCTTGCTTCTAGTAGTTGTGTCCATGATAACTAATGAATATAGTAACCGTACATTAAAACAGAATTTAATTGATGGTTTAAGTAAAAAAGAATTTATTTTATCTAAATTTTATTTAGTTGTTATTTTGTCGGCTATTTCTACAATTTTTGTATTTGTAACTTCTTTAATTTTAGGATATATTTATTCTGATTATAATGAGATTGGAATTGTATTTTCCGATTTAGAATACCTTGTAGCTTTCTTCATAAAACTAGTTGGATTTTTCTCTTTTGGATTGTTTTTTGGTATGTTAATTAAGCGTTCTGCTTTTGCAGTTGGTGCATTGTTTGTCTGGCTTTTTGCTGAAGGTGTTATTTATGGTTTATTACAATATAAATTTGGGCATAAATCAGAGTTTGTTAGTGATGTAATGCAATTTTTACCTTTTACTGCATTAAGTAATTTAATTGATCAGCCATTTACAAGAATGAAAGCTGTTAAAAGTATAGCAATGCAAGTTGGTGAAAATACAACTACTGATTATGCCGTACATTGGTATCAGTTAGCGATTGTAATGGTTTGGACGTTTCTATTTATTTACTTTTCGTATAAGTTACTTCTTAAAAGAGATTTGTAATTTTTTCACGCTTTAGGTTGGAATGTGAATATTGGAATTTCGAATTTATATAGAATTTCTATTTTTAATGAAAGAAATAATGTTCCCATATCAAAAAAAAAACAAGAGTAATCACTATTTTTGACAAAGTGAAAAATATCAAAACCTATACAGTTAATCAAGCAAAGCTTTTGTTAGAAAAGTATTGTATTTATCAAGATAGATGTCATCAAGAAGTTATTGATAAACTCTATAAAATGAATATGATTTCAGAAGCACAAGATGTAATACTTTTACATTTAATTCAGCATAACTTTTTAAATGAAGAGCGTTTTGCAAAGAGTTTTGCAAGAGGAAAGTTCTACCAAAAAAAATGGGGGAAATATAAAATAACCAATCAGTTAAAGTATAAAAAAATAAGTGCTATTAATATCAAAACAGCATTGCAAGAAATCGATGAACAAGATTATTTAGATACTTTAAAGCAGCTTGCTAATAAAAAGTATACACTAGTTAAAGCTACAAATATATTTGAAAAGCGAAAAAAAACCACTTATTTTTTACAATCAAAAGGGTATGAAATTTCGTTAATTATTAATACCTTAGATGATTTGGATTTGGTTTGATCATGTTGCAACTAATGATATTAATATGGCGGTATATGATTTAGAATAAGATTTATCACTAAATTCGCAGTAGAGCTATAGTTTAGCATATCTTAACCTTTTCAAATTGTTCCATCTCTCTTTGTTTTAAAACTTAAATATATAGAAATTAAAGAACTACCTTAAATTCGTAAGAATTTTCGTTACTAAAAGTCAAAAATGTGTGCTAGTATTGGTCTAGCACAGAAAAAAATAACGCAAGTATATTACTAGATATAGTGAGTAATTTTTTTTGATGATTGTCAATAATGGCGTGTAGTTTGGTTTTTCAGTAAAAATACTCTTGCGATTTAAGGTAATAATAAAATAACAATTGATTTAGGCTTTTATTATAAAAAATAATCAGTTATTTGCACTTTGG
>CAYOFS010000024.1:0-2120 GCA_964403095.1 uncultured Flavobacteriaceae bacterium
AATATAATCAAATCATGACTTCAAAAAAGTCGCATTTATTACTTGAATTTAAGTAGTGATTAAATTTTAATACTCCACAAATACAATAAAAAATCAGTTATAAACAATCTGATTATTATCAATCACTATATAAAAAAGTGTTTCACTTAGTTTTATAGGTGATGAAATCACCAAGAAAAAAGGAAATGCCAGCTATTGTTTTTCAAATAGGAAAAAGAATAAAGTGTATTATTGATGAAAAAAAATTAAAAATGAGGCACGTAGCTTATGACGCAAACTTAGATGTTGAAAATTTAAGAAAATATATAAAAGGAACACAAGAGATGAAAGTTTCTACTTTGATGCGAATTGTAAAATCTTTAGATGTCAGAGTGGAAGAATTATTTAAATAGCCTTCATTGAATTATTTAATTATACTATTTTTGTTGAATAATTCATAAACAAAGATGACAGCAAAGGAAATTAGACAACAATTTATTGATTTTTTTAACGATAAACAACACAAAATTGTGCCTTCAGCACCAATGGTGTTAAAAAACGATCCAACATTAATGTTTGTTAATGCTGGTATGGTTCCGTTTAAAGAATTTTTTCTTGGTCAAAAAAAAGTAATCAATCCACGTATAGCCGATTCGCAAAAATGTTTACGTGTTTCTGGTAAACATAACGATTTAGAAGAAGTAGGGAAAGATACTTATCACCATACTTTGTTTGAAATGTTAGGCAACTGGTCTTTTGGTGACTATTTTAAAAAAGAAGCAATTGCTTGGGCTTGGGAATTATTAACCGAAGTTTATAAAATTGATAAAAATAGTATTTATGTAACTGTTTTTGAAGGTGATAAATCAGAAAATTTAGATTTTGACCAAGAAGCGTATGATTTTTGGAAAACACATATCGCAGAAGATAGAATTCTTAACGGAAATAAAGCCGATAACTTTTGGGAAATGGGAGCGCAAGGACCTTGTGGACCATGCTCCGAAATCCATGTAGATATTCGTTCTGAAGAAGAAAAAGCAAAAGTAGATGGTAAGTCTTTGGTAAATATGGATCATCCACAAGTAATTGAAATATGGAACTTGGTTTTTATGCAATACAATCGTAAAGCAAATGGTTCATTAGAAAATTTACCAGCGCAACATGTCGATACAGGAATGGGTTTTGAACGTTTATGTATGGTAGTTCAAGGCGTACAATCTAATTATGATACCGATGTTTTTAAACCTTTAATTAGAGAAGTAGAAACCATTACACAAACTAAATATGAAAATAAATTACTTCCTAAAAAAGAACAAGAAGAGATAGATGTTGCAATCAGAGTAATTGCCGATCATATTAGAGCGGTTTCTTTTTCTATTGCCGATGGACAATTACCATCAAATAATGGAGCAGGTTATGTAATTCGTAGAATTTTAAGAAGAGCAATCCGTTATGGATTTACATTCTTAAACAAAAAAGAACCTTTTATGTATCGTTTAGTAAACTTACTTGCGAAACAAATGGGAACTGCTTTTCCTGAATTAATTGCTCAAAAACAACTGATTACTAATGTTATTAAAGAAGAAGAAAATTCGTTTTTAAAAACTCTAGATCAAGGATTGGTTTTATTAGATGGAATTATCAAGTCTACAAATGGTAAAGTTGTTTCTGGTAAACGTGCTTTTGAATTGTATGACACCTTTGGTTTTCCAAAAGATTTAACAGCTTTAATTTTATCTGAACAAGGTTTCACTCTTGAAGAGGAAGTTTTTGAAGAAGAATTACAAAAACAAAAAGAACGTTCACGTGCTGCTTCAAAAGTTGAAACAGATGATTGGGTAGTTTTATATGAAGATCAAGAAGAAGAGTTTGTTGGTTATGACATTTTAAAAACACCAGTTAAAATAACTAGATATCGTAAAGTTACTTCTAAAAAAGATGGTGATATGTATCAGTTAGTTTTTAACTTAACTCCTTTCTATCCTGAAGGTGGTGGACAAGTTGGTGATAAAGGGTATTTAGAAATTTCTAACGGAAATATTATTTATATTTTAGATACAAAAAAAGAGAATAACCTTATTATTCATTTTACAAAAAATTTACCTAAAAATGTAAAAGCTACTTTTAAAGCTGTTGTAGAT
>CAYOFS010000024.1:2220-21404 GCA_964403095.1 uncultured Flavobacteriaceae bacterium
GAAATATACCAATGAAAAAAGCAATAGATAAAGGTGCTTTGGCTTTGTTTGGTGAAAAATATGGCGATGCTGTACGAATGATAAAGTTTGGAAAATCAAGAGAACTTTGTGGTGGTACACACGTAAAAAACACAAGTGATATTTGGCATTTTAAAATTGTTTCCGAAGGTGCAGTTGCCTCTGGAATACGTAGAATTGAAGCAATTACTAGTGATGCTGTAAAAGATTACTACAGTCTTCAAGATAAAGAATTAAAAAAAATAAAAACAGTTTTTAAAAACCCTAAAGACACTTTACAATCCGTTTTAAGTTTACAAGATGAAAACAGTAAACTTAAAAAACAAATTGAGGGTTTAATGAAAGAAAAAGCAAAATCGGTTACTGGTGATTTAGCTAATCAAATTACAGTTATTAATGGTGTTAATTTTTTAGCTACGACTCTAGATTTAGACCCAAAATCTATTAAGGATTTAATGTTTGATTTAGGTACTAAAACAAAGGATTTATTCTTTATTGTTGGTTCTAAAAATGGCGAAAAAGCAATGTTATCTTGCTATATTTCTAAAACGTTGGTGGAAACTAAAGACTTACATGCAGGAACTGTAGTTAGAGAGTTAGGGAAATTTATTAATGGCGGCGGCGGCGGACAGGCTTTCTTTGCAACCGCTGGCGGAAAAAATATAGAAGGAATTGCAGAAGCATTGGAAAAAGCAAAGGATTATTTATAAAGTAATAAAATTTCCCTCTAAGGGAATGTTTATATTTTTACAAAAAACATGAAATTTAAAATAGCAGATTATCCAAGTTCGTATTTAACCATATCATTAAATAAGGGAGAACAGTTTATTACAGAAAAAGGCGCTTTAATTTATTGCGATGGTGATTATGGGTTTCAAAATAAAATTGAAGCGAAAAGTTATAAAAATTGGATAGCTAAAATTTTTGCAGGAAAAAGCCTCTCTTATAATATATATACAGCGAAAGAAAATATCAATATGGCTCTGTCTCCAAAAGATAATGCAGAATTATTTAAAATTGATACATCTAGTGATAACCCTATTTTGTTTGAGCCAAACTTACACTTTGCAAGAACTATTAATATTGAAATAAAATTAGAAAAAAAAGATTGGAAAACTACTTTAAATGACGGTTTAAAATTAAAAACTTACGGAGAAGGAACATTGTTTTTAAAAGGCTATGGTAAAATTATTAAACAAAAAATCGATACGCAAAAACCAGTTTTAATTGATGAAGATGCTTTAATTGCCTTTGAAGAAAAATTGGAAATTAAAACAATCTCAAAAGGGATAAAAGAAATGATTACTAGCGGAGAAGGTTTTATGTTTTCGGTTAAAGGTAATGGCTTTGTTTGGTTACAAACTAGAGAGAAAGGAGAAAACTCAAGTAGTGGTGGAGTTGTAGATGGCGTTTTTAGCTTTTTTAAATAATAAATAAATGTCCGTATTTAGAACCGAAATAAAATTAAAACCCCAACAAAACTCCATAGATTATAATGCTAATATTTTACTAATTGGTTCATGCTTTACAAATAACATTGGTTTAAAGTTAAATTATTTTAAGTTTAATATTCAAGTTAATCCTTTTGGAATTTTATTCCACCCAAAAGCAATTGAAAATTTAATAGAGCGTAGTTTATCAAAAAATATATACACAGTAAATGATTTAGTTTATCAAAATGAAGAATGGCACTGCTTAGACGCTCATTCTGAGATAAGTAATAAGAATAAGGAAACTGTTTTAAATGATTTGAATAAAGCTTTAGCTGAAACTAAGTTAATTCTAAGCAAAGCCTCTCACACTATCATTACTTTAGGCACTTCTTGGATTTATCAATATTTAAAGACCGAAGAAATTGTTGCAAATTGTCATAAAATTTCACAAAAAGAATTTCAAAAAAAACTATTATCGGTTCATGAAATTCAAGAGAGTTTGCAAAATATGATTCAAAACATTCGTAAAGTAAATTCTGGTTGCCAAGTAATTTTCACCCTAAGTCCAGTAAGGCATGTAAAAGATGGCTTTGTAGAAAACCAGTTAAGCAAAGCTCATTTATTAACCGCAATTCATCAAGTATTGGGTAAAAATTGCCATTACTTTCCTGCGTATGAAATCATGATGGACGATTTGCGAGATTATCGTTTTTATAAATCGGACATGTTACATCCAAATCAGACAGCAATTGATTATATTTGGGACAAATTTGTTGAAAATTGGATAAATTCATCCGAAAAGGAAACTATGAAAACTATTGAACAAATTCAAAAAGGATTGGCACATAAGCCTTTTAACAAAAACTCTGAAAAACACCAACAATTTAAAGCTAAAATTCATCAAAAAATAAAGAATTTAGAAAAAACAAAAGGTATTCGTTTTATTTCTTATTAAATTGCAGTCCGTTATATGAATGTAAAAATGACTAAAACTCTACAATTTTTCTTTTCTTTATTTATCCTTATCGGATTAAATACAGCCTTTTCACAAGATACTTTGCCATCAAAACCTGCTTTAGAAACAAGTGTTTATGATTATGCGCAAATACTTTCTGCTTCTGAAAAGGCAAGCTTAGAACAAAAATTAATTAAATATAATGATTCTACTTCTACACAAATTGTTATAGCAACTGTAAAAACAATTAACGGAAAAAACATTGCATTATATGCAACTGAATGGGCTCATAAATGGAAAATTGGAGAGAAAGGGAAAGATAATGGTGTTTTTTTATTGGTTGCTAAAGATGATAGGAAGCTAACTATAAGAACAGGTTATGGCGTTGAGCATTTATTAACTGACGCTTATTCAAGGCGAATAATAGAGCAAGTCATAAAACCAGAATTTAAACAAGGGAATTATTACAGAGGTTTAGATAAAGGAACAACTTATATAATTAAGGTTTTAAATGGAGAATTTAAAGGTAGCCCAAAACAACATCAGACAGGAGATGATAGTTTTATAATAATATTTATGATATTCTTTTTCATTCTCTTAATTATCATTTTATCTAACCGCAATAAAGGTAATCATGGGCGAGGTTATCGAACTAATTCTACGGGTTCCATTTTAGAAACCATCATATTGAGCAACAGAGGTCGTGGAGGTTTTTCTGGCGGTGGATTTGGTGGTGGAAGTTCTGGCGGTTTTGGTGGTGGTGGATTTAGTGGAGGTTTCGGTGGCGGAGGTTTTGGCGGCGGCGGCGCTTCTGGTGGTTGGTAAGTTTTTTTAATTTTTGTTGGAGTAAAATTAACCTCACTGCTCATGAGGTTTTTATTTGCACATAAATGATATAAAAAAACACTAACAAATAATCAAAACATTGATTTACAAAAACTTACATTTAATGTTAATGTGGTATATTTGCCTCGTTAAAAAAAATATATAAATACAAAATAAATATTATGACAAAAAGAATTTTAGCAATTGCATTAATAATGAGTGTTTCATTTGCTTTTGCACAAGACAAAAAAGAAGAAGTAAAAGATGGTTGGAAAAAAGGCGGTAATGTAGCTTTTACATTTAACCAATCTGCTTTCAATAATGAATGGACTGGTGGTGGTATTGCAAATATGGCTGGTAACATTTTATTAAACTATGATTTCAACTTAACAAAAGGTGATATGATTTGGGATAATAAAATTATTGCAGATTATGGAGTAAATAAAAATGATGGTGATGAAAAATTCGCAAAAAACAATGACCGTTTAGAGTTTAACTCTTTAGCAGGTAAAAAAATGAAAGGTTTTTGGTACTACTCAGCTTATTTTAATATGAGAACTCAAATGGATAGAAATGCAGATGGTGGAAGCCACTTTTTCTCTCCTGCTTATTTTCAAGCTGGACCAGGTATGTTATGGAAAAAATCAGACAACTTAAATGTTAATATTTCTCCTGCTGCTGCAAAAATGACTTATGTACATGGTCATTATACAGAGGTTGCAACTGCTTTTGAAGATGCATTTAATGATGCAGGTGGATATTTTGGAGTTGATGCTAATAAAACAATGCGTTTTGAATTAGGGGCTGCGGTAAGAGGTTATTATAAAACGGACTTAATGAAAGGTATTGTAATGGAAAACATTTTAGGTTTATACTCTAATTATTTAGAAGAGCCACAAAACGTAGATATTGATTATACTATGAATTTAGTAATGAATGTAAATAAATACATTTCTACAAACATCGTATTTCAAGCTATTTATGACGATACTGTACAAGATAAAGGTTTTCAAATTAGAGAAGCTTTTGGACTTGGTTTAAACTTTAATTTTTAATTAGATAAATTATAATTTATCTAATTATAAGAAAAACAATATTATAAATCAGTTATTTATTTTAAATTAAAACCTGTTTTAAAGCAGTGGAATTTAAAATAAATAATTGATTTTTTGTTAATCTAATTTCTCAAGAGCTTTTAAATACAAGGTAGTAAAAACATTACAAATATGCTCATTACTAAATGTATTTACAACATAATTGTGCATTTTTTCTACATCTGGTTTTTCTTTTTTATGCAATTTTAGAATTGATTTAACCAATTCCTCTTCATTTCTAGGTTGAATTAATATGCCAAAATCATTTGGGAAATACTCAGAAATACCTCCAACATTAGTAGATATTACAGGTGTTCCACAAGAAAATGATTCTAAAATTACACAAGGTAAATTCTCCACATCGCTAAATAAAATAAAAACAGCTGCTTTTTGAAAATAACCTATTACTTTATTATGAGGCACTTGATTTTTAAACCCTATATTTTGTAAATTTATTTTCAATTCTTTTGCTTTTTGCTGATAATCTTCCGCATTACCTCCAATAATATTTATATGAAAATTATCAATATGAGTTTCTAACTTCTTGATAACGTTTAACAATCCATTAATGTTTTTAACTTCAGCCATTGAAGATATATGAAGTAAATTAAAAACTTGATCCTTTTCTTTTATTTTAGGTAAAAAACGCTTAACATCCACTACATTTGGAACAGAAAAATAGTTGCCTTTTAATCCAAAATCCTGCATAGCATCACCTAAATTATCACTTACAGGACATACATAATTAGCGTTTTTTATAATTATTTTAGAAAATAATCTTTCTATAAAACCTATCTTATTACTATATGGTTTATGGTATTGTGTATGGTGTTCCGTAATAATATAAGGTATATTTTTCTTCTTTTTTAAAAGATAAGCAAAAAATCCGCCAGGATAAAATTTATTTACATGAACAATATCAAATGAGACAACCATTTTTATTAACAATTGATATGCTTTTATAAATCGATACCATTTAATTAATGGGTTTTTAGAAGTCTTTACATAAGCTATGATAGTTCTAATACCATTTATTTCTTTATCATCAATTTCAATTTTTTGCTTTAAATCATTATCTGATTTCACATGAATTACACTTACCTTATTTTTTAAAGAAACTGCCTCTGCATGACGCTGAATAAAATCACCATTTGTTTTTAATATCCTTGACGGATACCAACTAGCTAAGAAAAGTACGTGTAATTTTTTCAATTTATAATAATTTGCTTCAAAGATACTATTTACTTGTTAATTAAATATGTTATTTTTGTTTAGAGTTGTTGTAAAAAAAATAAACTATGATTGTAATAGGGGCTAAAGGATTTGCCAAAGAATTGTTAGAAGATTTAGTATCTGATAAATATAATTATACTGAAACTAATTTGTTTTTTTTCGATAATATTTCTGATGATATTCCTAAAAAACTTTTTAGTAAATTTAATATAATTACTTCCTTTGATGAAGTTAAAGTTTTATTCACAAAAGGGAATACTGATTTTACTATCGGAATTGGATTTCCTAAAAACAGAAAAAAAATATCAGGCTTATTTGAAGGTTTAGGCGGAGAATTAGTTTCAATAATTAGCGAAAACTCAGTTGTTGGTTCGTTTAATAATAAGATTGATAGCGGTGTAATTATTAGAAGTGGTGTACAAATCACTAATGATATTACCATTGGTAAAGGCTCTTTAATAAACCTTAATTGTACTATTGGTCATGACTCGGTTATTGGTGAATTTGTAGAGCTATCACCAAATGTGAATATTTCTGGTCATTGTAAAATAGGAAACTTAACTAGTATTGGTAGTGGTTCTACGGTTTTACCAAATATAAAAATTGGGAAAAACTGTATTATTGGTGCAGGTTCGGTGGTTACTAAAAATATTCCAGATAATTCAGTTGTTGTTGGTGTTCCTGGTAAAATAATTAAACAAAATAGTTAAAACTACTGTTATGGAAAAACCTATGGTTAGTATTTTAACTATTACTTATAATCATGAAAAATATATCTCTCAAGCCATAGATAGTTTTTTAATGCAAAAAACTGATTTTAATTTTGAAATTGTTATTGGTGAGGATTTTAGTACGGATAACACACGAAAAATTATTGAAGTGTATCAAAAAAAGCACCCTAAAAAAATAAAACTTTTACCATCGGATAAAAATTTAGGAATCGAAGCTAATTTTTTTAGAACTACGCAAGCTTGTAACGGAAAATATATCGCTATTTGCGATGGTGATGATTATTGGATTGATGAAAATAAGTTACAATTACAAGTAGATTTTTTAGAAAACAATAAAGATTACGGAACTGTAGCTACTTTATATGAAAAATTTATACAAAAAAACAACACATTTAAAGAAAAAGAATACACTACAAATCAACCCGTACAAGCACTATTATTTAATGACTTTTTATTTGATAGTCATTTAACACCAGTAACTGTACTATTTAAAAACTCCTTAGTAAAAGAATATAGTGCTATATATATAGATAATAAAGAAAAACTCAGCTTTTTAGATTACAGTTTATGGATGTATTTTTCGTTAAAAGAAAAAGTGGCTATTTTAAACAAATACACTAGTGTTTATCGTGTTTTAAAAGAAAGCGCTTCACATTTCACAACGAATAAATCATGGGTGTTAGGTAAGATTTTTTATAAAGATTTACTATTT
The DNA here is from genome assembly GCA_964403095.1 of uncultured Flavobacteriaceae bacterium. Classification (GTDB taxonomy): domain Bacteria; phylum Bacteroidota; class Bacteroidia; order Flavobacteriales; family Flavobacteriaceae; genus S010-17. The sequence goes on from CAYOFS010000024.1 coordinate 9,222, forward strand.
TATAAAAATAATTATCCAGAAATTGATAAAAACTTAATAAACAAAGCTCTTTATTTAAGAGCAATAAAACATTATATCAGTGCTTGTTTACTTAATGATAAAAGTGCTTGTGAAGATTTTCTAAAAATATTTAAAAGTAATAAGGATAAAACAAGATATTGGTTGTTAAAAAAGGGTTTGAAATATAAAAAAATGATTGATTTTGCTTTTTTTATTGAAAAAATAAACATTCGCTTGGATAAAAAATTATTAAAAAACATAGCTAAATAACTTTAAAGTTTATTCTTCTAAAACTTTTTCAACTCTTGTTTGAATTTTATTCATGGTACTTTCTGGAATTAAACCTTTAGAAGCAACAACAATACCGATAACCATTAAAATAACACCCATAATTTTTCTTATTTTAGTGATAACAGCTCCTGTCATTTTATTTTTTAATTGTTTTGCTAAAATAATTTTACCTAAATCAGTAATAAAATAAGCAATAAGAATAGTGGTAAAGTACCAAAAAACACGTTGCGTATTCATGCCTACATTTGTACTTACAACAACAACTATTGCTAGCCAAAACCCGAGCACACCAATATTAATAAAGTTTAGTAAAAAGCCTTTAATAAAAAGTCCAAACAGACTTGTTTTTTCAATAACAACTAGTTTTGGGTCAAGAATTATTTTGCGCTTTTTTTCTTTAATAAATGTAATTAAACCATAGGTAAAAAGAATCATTCCTCCAATGAAGAATAATTTTGGATCATCTTTTATACTGTTTAATAAGGTAAAGCTTCCGTAAAAAGATATTGTTATAAAAATAACATCGGCTAAAATAACACCTAAATCAAAAATAATTCCTGCTTTTATTCCTTTTGTAGCACTTGTTTCTAAGAGTACAAAAAATACAGGTCCAACCATAAAAGCTAGAAAAAAACCTGTAAGTAAAGCATTAATTATATCAAAATTCATTTAGTTTATTTTTATAACTATCTGTTAAATATCATCATAATCTATAGTTATTTTTGAAGTTGTTGGATGTGCTTCACAAGTTAAAATATAACCTTGAGCAACTTCATCATCTGATAAAATAGAATTATTTTTCATTAATGCTTTTCCTTCAGTTACTTTTGCTAAACAACTACTGCAAATTCCTCCTTGACAAGAATATGGAGCGTCCAAATCTTCTTTTAATGATGCGCTTAGAATGTTATCGGCTTGATTCATGCTAAAAGTAGTACTTTCATCGTCTAACAAAACGGTAATTTCCGTTTCTCCGTCTAAATTTGTATTTTCTTGTTCTTCATTATTAGATTCGTTTTTCGTACTTGCTGTAAATAACTCAAAATGAATATGATCTTCATCTAATCCTTTTTCAATAAAAGTATCTTTTACAGTCAAAATCATTTGTTCTGGACCACATAAAAAGACATCGTTAAAATTAACATTTCGTTGTTTTAATACAAAATTGACAGTTGATTGATCTATTCTACCAAAAAGAGAACCTTCAGGCTGTTCTTTACTGAAAACATATTGTACAAAAAACCTACTTGAATTTACCTTTTTTAAATCATTAATTTCATCAAAAAATATAGTTTCATATGTGGATTTATTCCCAAAAACTAAAGTAAATGTACTTTCTTCTTCCACCTCTAAAGCATCTTTAATCATTGCCATAATTGGTGTAATACCACTTCCTGCAGCAAATGCTAAATAATTTTTAGCGTGAGAATTATCGGTTTTTAAACTGAATTTTCCTTCTGGCGGAGCAACTTCTATTATGGCATCTTGTTGTAATTCCGTTGTAGCGTAAACCGAAAAAGTACCACCTTTTACCTGTTTAACTGCTACGGTTATCTCTCCGCTTTTTGGCGAGGAACAAATTGAATATGCTCTTCGTACTTCATTACCATTAATAGTAGTTTTTAGTGTAATATATTGACCAGCAATGAATTTAAATTCTTCTTCTAAATTAGTTGGGATATCAAAAGTAATAGAAACTGCATCTTTGGTTTCTCTTTTAATATTTTTTATTTTTAAAGGATAGAATTTTGCCATTAAGTCTTTTAATTTGTAAATAACAAAATTACAAAAAAGGAGCTAAATAATATCAATAAAGAATTAAAATACTATTTTTACAAAGATGAATTTATATATAAAAATACAATATTATAAAACTCCTGTTGGCGAATTGATTTTAGGCTCATTTAATAATAAACTTTGTTTGGCAGATTGGCGTTACCGAAAAATGCGTACAACTATTGATAACCGAATTAAAAAAGGCTTAAAAGCTGAATTTATTGAAGAAACCTCTCCGATAATAGAAAAAACTAAAATACAACTTAACGAATATTTTAAAAAAGAACGTTCAAAATTTGATATTGATTTACTTTTTGTTGGTACTGATTTTCAAAAATCTGTTTGGAAGGAATTGATTAATATTCCTTTTGGAAAAACACTATCTTATTTACAACTATCTAATAATCTAAATAATCCAAAAGCAATAAGAGCTGTTGCAAGTGCTAATGGTGCTAATGCTATTTCTATTTTAGTGCCTTGTCATAGAATTATTGGTTCTGATGGAAAACTAGTTGGTTATGCTGGCGGTTTACCTACTAAAAAAAAAATATTACAGTTAGAAGGCGCAATTATAGAAAACCAATTAACCTTTTTTTAAAATGAAAATAAACACATATAAATAGTATGATTAACATTTATTGAAGCTTAGAGTTTGTATTAAAAATAGTAATTATTAAACAGGCGAACAATTAAGGTGATTTAATTTTTGGTAATTCGTTTATTATCAATCAGTCTTGAGTCTATTGTCTAACAATTTAATGTTACCACATTAATAATCAATGTTATCATTTAAAAATACTCATATTTTCATCATAAATTGGACTTTCTATTTCTAAAAAATCTAAAACACTATGAAATATATTGTGTTGTGAGAGAGTTTTGCTATCCTTAAGTTTTTTTGAATTTTCACCAAAAACTTCAAATATGGGACTATTCAAGCGCATCAAAAATACAAATAAACCATTATTCCGTTAAATTTTAGATTTAGTTCCGCCTTGGTTGTTACAAAATTGTATTGCAAAACACAATAGCGATAAAGGTTGTAGTAGGTATATGACAATTTATACTTTTATTTTTATTAGGTATAAATACTACAAACTCAACCCAACTACAAAGCTTCCAATAGATTTATTATTATGAAATGTTCTTACATAATCTACTCTTAAAAATCTATATTTACCAAAACCAACATTGTTTAAACCGATGCTTAATTCGGAATAAGGTTTATTATTATGAGTAAAAAGGGTATTTGCACCAACAATTAATTTGAATTGCAGCTTATTTATATAGGGTATTTTACGCAATACATAGCCATTAAAATTGTGTTCTGCATGAGCTTCTGTAAATTGATTATTGGTACTAAAACCATATAAAGGCATTAGTGCAAAATGATTGGTGTAATTTTTCCTGATGCTTACATGGACTTGGGTAATATCAAAATGCTTATAATCTACAAAGGATAAATTATCTTTATTAATGAATTGACCAGCTTTAATATTATATGCAAAAACACCTTTATTTCGTACTTTGAAGTTTTGAAAAACACGTGCTTCTATATAATCAAAATTGTATTTTTTTTCATTTAACGATATTCCTTTTGTATAGTTTAAATTTAATTTAGGATAATTAGAAGGTAAATTAATTTTATTATTAGGAATTAATATATGTTTTTGATTAAATGTTATTGTTGCATCTAAATTTAGTTTGAAAATATCATGTTTATTAATAACAGGACTGTTATAATTTACTGGTTCTAATGGGTTGTTTGATGAATACTCAACACCTTTCCAATTAATTAATTTAAAATTTGACTGATTAAAAACAGGTTTTCTACTTTCAAAAGATACTTTGGTTTTAAAATATAATCCGTTAATTATTTCTTGTCTATAATTAATTTCCGCAAAATATTTATCATAAAATTTCGAGTTATTTTCTTCGATTAATAATGACGTGATTGTGTTAAAAATTGGAGCGGTAGAATAGGGGTCATTAAACTCGGTTAATTGTCTTCCAAAATTTGTATTTAGCAAGGATTTTTTATCATTAAATTGATAATTAACATGACCCGTTATACGTGTTTGAGTATCGGCAAAACCATAATTTAAAATGGTGCTTACTGAGTAGTTATTGGTTTTATTATCCTTAAAATAAGAAACCATAGATTTAGCATGCCAACCTTGAACAGTATTAAACATAATATTAAATGGAAAACTGACTTTAAACCTGTTTTTTTTATAAAGATCACGGTAGTTATAATCGAATACTAAATCGGTAAATCTAAAGCCATTTTTAGTCGTATTTAAGGAGTCTAAATAAGGTTTTGAATTTCTTTTTTGAAACACTCTATCTTTAAATTCATATTCTACATGTTCATTTGATAGGAGTTTGATAGGTCTATTATTTTTCCAAAAAGCTGTTTTTTTATTTAGAGCATCTTTATCTATAGAAAAAACAGTGTTGTTAAGTTGTTTTTTCACCTGTTCATTGTTAAAATTATAGTTTTTGTAGTTAGCAAAATAAAAACCCTCAATTTGAATTCCGTGTTGATTAAATTTAAATTGTAGGTTTTGTTTACTAGAAAGCCATAAATTTTCTTTTATGGAAAAATAAAATTGTTTTTCAATTTTTATAAAATCAATATTTGGTTGTTGTATTTGCTTTCCTAGAACTTGTAAATCTAATTTATATAATTGCCAATGATTAGCCACAATGTAAACATAACCATTAAATACATTGTCAATTTTACGTTTAGGTATTACTTTTATTTTATAGATAGTATGTGCATCTATTTTAAAGGTTTCTTCTAATTTATATTGATAGAAATTAAATGCATTTTGAGCAATTGGAGAAACAATTTCATCTCCAATAGTAAGTGTGTTTTGATAGAAATTATAATGATGATTTATAGCTCTATTAAAACCTATATTAGTATCAATTCCGTTAACTTTAACCGCTAAAATGTGCTCTTTGAATTCTTTTTCACGTTTAATTATTTTTGATAATGTTTCGGATAAATAAATTATTCCACTTCTAGTGGAGTCTAATCCTCCGTTAAAATCACCTAATGCGATACCCATAATTTTTTTAGGAGCATTTTTTATTTTTAATCTATTTTTAGTGTAAAAATCAGTTGTGAAAATGGTTGATTTATCTAAAATAAATTGTCTGTTTTTAATTACATTTTTAATAATATTATTAGCGGATGAATCTTCAAAACCCAACAAATTTTCATTATAATTAATAGAGTCGTTAACAAAATTATTTTTTAGAAACTTATTTTTCAGCATCTTTAGTATAATAGTATGTTCACTTATTTTTTTAGTGTCAATATTATAATCGCTAAAATTGGTTATTGAGTTTCCTTTAAAAGTACTGTTTACAAAAGCATGAATCAAAGGCAATGCTTTACTTTTAGAATTATCTGCTTTTTCAATTTCTTGGGTAAAAGAATTGAGTGTGATAAAGGCTAATAAAAAAGGAAGCACTATTTTTTTCAAGTAAGTATTTTAAGGCTGTAAAAATATTCAATATAATGGTTGAAATCTACGCTATTGTGAATTATATTTCTTTAAACGGAATATTAAACACAACTATTGTGCCTTTTCCATTCGTATTATTTTTAATTGTAACTTCTTGATTTATCATATTTTTCAACAAACTCTTAATTAAAAGTGTAGAAGCAGACCGATGATTCTCTTTGTTATTTGTAGCTGATAAACCTACGCCATTATCCGTTTTTTACCTATATAATCAATGCCTTTAAAACCATGTTCAATAGCGTTTTCTACAAAAGGTTGAATAAGCATTGGAGGAATTGACAATAAATCTACCTCTAAGTCATTTGTATTAATTTGGTATTTAAACTTATTTGGAAACCGCAATTGTTGTAAATCTAAATATTTACTCAAAACTTCAATTTCCTTTTCTATTAAGGTGTAATTTTTCATAGAATTTTCTAAATTTAAACGCAACAACCTAGAGAACTTTATTAAATACTTATTCGCTTTTTCTTTATTTTCTAAAATCAAATCTTGAATGGTAAATAAAATATTTGAGGTAAAATTCGGATTCATTTGCGCCCTAAACAAGCGTTGTTGCATAAAAATTTCTTCTTTTTCAAATTTTAATTTTCTCTGTCTGTAATATTGAATTCCCATAAAAGCACCTAATAATAAAAAACCCAAAAAAGAAAACAACACAAGCTGTTTTTGTTTTAATTTTGAATTATTTAGTGTTACTTTTTGATTGGCAATTAGCAGTTGTTTTTCTTTTTTATTAGCTTCTTTTAAAGCGGTTAATTCTTTATTAATTCGTTTACTATAATTAGTGTTTATCACACTATTGACTAACTTACTTGTGTCTTTTGCCAAAGCAAAATATGTAACCGCTTTTTTATTATATGCTATCGCCTTTTTATAATCTTTTAAAAGTTTATAAATACTTTGTTTTTGGTTGTTTATTTCGGCTAAAGTTGCATAGTCTTTTTTATTTATTAACCCGTTTTCTAACTTATCTAAAACACTTAAACTGTTGAGGTAATCACCGTTTTTTTATATTGATAGGCTGCTTTTTTATAGTAATTTATTTCTCTTTTACTTTGTATCTTGTTTTTAGAAAATAGAATGTCTTTATTATAATAATGGTAAGCAGAATCATTATTTTTTATAGATGTGTAATAATTACCTAATAAAAAATTATTCTCTGCTTCAAGAGAGTCTGGAAGTTGTTTATTTATTAAATTTTCAGATTGATTAAGAAGTGTAAAAGTAGAGTCGGTAAAACCTGATTTCACTTTATTGTGAATAGAGTTTATAGTATTAAAATTTGTATTATTCCCTGTTTTTTCACAAGAAAAAAAACCAATTAAAATGATAAATAAAAAAACGTTTTTTAATTTCATCATTCCAAAATTACAATTATAATTTTTATTGCCATTAAAAATGATTACTTTTTCAATTCTAACTTTATTATTTACTACAAATTAACTAAATTCGCCAATTGAAATCTTTTAAAAAACATGAGCAACAAATTCAAAACATACAAAGGTTTAGACCTTATTAAAGTAGCAGACGAAGTATTAAATTTTTGGGAAGAAAATAATATTTTTCAAAAAAGTATTGACCAAAAAGAGAATAAAAAACCTTTTATTTTTAATGAAGGTCCGCCATCGGCAAATGGATTACCAGGTATTCATCATGTAATGGGAAGAACGATAAAAGATTTATTTTGTCGCTATAAAACCATGCAAGGTTTTCAGGTAAAACGTAAAGCAGGTTGGGATACGCATGGCTTACCAATTGAACTTGGTGTTGAAAAAGAATTAGGCATTACCAAAGAAGATATTGGTAACAAAATTAGCGTAGAGCAATATAATGAAGCCTGTAAAAAAGCCGTTTTAAAATATACAGATATTTGGGAACGTTTAACAAAAAAAATGGGACATTGGGTTGATATGAATGACCCATATATTACCTACAAATCAAAATACATGGAAACGGTTTGGTGGTTATTAAAACAATTATACACAAAAAATTTACTGTATAAAGGGTATACCATCCAACCATATTCGCCAAAAGCAGGAACAGGCTTAAGCTCTCATGAAATCAACCAACCTGGTTGTTATCAAGATGTTACTGATACTACAATTGTAGCGCAATTTAAAATCCTATCCCCAACCCTTTCCGAAGGAAAGGGAGTAATGGACGGAAAAACGGTTTCTGAAAATCAAAAAGACAATATTGAGAGAGATTGGAAAGTCTTACCCTTTGGAGAAGATTTAGATGGGGAATTTCACTTCCTAGCATGGACAACAACTCCTTGGACTTTACCAAGTAACACTGCACTAACCGTTGGAAATAAAATAGAGTATGTTTTAGTAAAAACATTTAACCAATACACATTCAAATCGGTAAATTTAATTTTAGCAAAAGCTTTAGTTGGTAAACAATTTGGGAAAAAATTCAATCAAGTTGAAGATATTTCTGAACTTAAAAACTACCAAGAAGGAGATAAAAAAATTCCTTTTTTCATAGCAGATGAATGTAAAGGAGCCGACTTAGTTGATGTGAAATACGAACAACTAATGCCTTTTGTGCTTCCATATCAAAATCCTGAAAATGCTTTTAGAGTTATTGCAGGTGATTTTGTAACAACCGAAGACGGAACAGGTATTGTTCATACTGCACCAACATTTGGTCAAGATGATGCCAAAGTTGCCAAAGAAGCAACGCCAGAAGTTCCACCAATGTTGGTTTTAGACGAAAATGAAAATCCAGTTCCGTTAGTAGATTTACAAGGTAAATTCCGTAAAGAAATGGGTGAATTTGCAGGTAAATATGTGAAAAACGAATACTATACTGATGGCAAAACACCAGAACGCTCAATGGATGTTGAGATTGCTATAAAACTAAAAGAAGAAAACAAGGCATTTCACGTAGAGAAATATAAGCACAGTTACCCACATTGTTGGCGTACTGATAAACCAATTTTATACTATCCGTTAGACAGTTGGTTTATTAAAATACCAACAGTTAGAGATAGAATGTTTGAACTAAACAAAACTATAAATTGGAAACCAAAATCAACTGGTACAGGTCGTTTTGGTAACTGGCTTAAAAATGCAAACGATTGGAATTTATCTCGTTCTCGTTTTTGGGGAATACCTTTACCTATTTGGCGTACCGAAGATGGAACAGAAGAAATTCTTATTGGTTCAATTGAAGAATTAAAATATGAAATGAAAAAATCTGTTAAAGCAGGTTTTATCACACAAGATATTTTTGCCGATTTTGAAGTTGGTAATATGAGTGAAGATAACTATGATAAAGTAGATTTACATAAAAGTATTGTAGATCAAATTATTCTAGTTTCACCAAAAGGAAACCCAATGAATCGTGAAGCCGATTTGATAGATGTTTGGTTTGATTCAGGTTCCATGCCTTATGCACAATACCATTATCCGTTTGAGAATAAAGCGCTGATTGATGAAAAAAAGGTATTTCCAGCCGATTTTATTGCCGAAGGAGTTGATCAAACACGAGGTTGGTTTTATACACAACATGCCATTGCAACTATGGTGTTTGATAGTGTAGCCTATAAAAACGTGATTTCTAATGGCTTAGTTTTAGATGCTACTGGCAAGAAAATGTCTAAACGATTAGGAAACATCATAGAACCATTTAAAGCAATGGAAGATTATGGTATTGATGCAATTCGTTGGTACATGATTTCTAATGCAAATCCATGGGATAATTTAAAGTTTGATTTAGAAGGTGTTAATGAGGTAAAACGTAAATTTTTTGGAACACTTTACAATACATATTCGTTCTTTTCTTTATATGCAAATATTGATAATTTCGATTTCTCGGAAGAAAATATAGCCATAGAAAAAAGACCAGAAATTGATCGTTGGATTTTATCCGAATTGAATACACTTGTGAAAAATGTAGAGTCGTATTATAATGACTATGAACCAACAAAAGCCACTAGAGCAATCCAAAATTTTGTGGGTGAATATTTAAGTAATTGGTATGTAAGATTAAGTAGAAGACGTTTTTGGAAAGGTTCTTATGAGCAAGATAAAATTTCTGCATATCAAACACTTTATACCTGTATGCTAACCATTACTAAATTAGCAGCACCAGTAGCACCATTTTTTATGGATAGGTTATACAGAGATTTAGTTAGCAGTGCCAAAATAGAATCTAAAGAATCCATTCATTTAGATGATTTTCCAAAATACGATGAAAAATTAGTTGATAAAGATTTAGAAAGAAAGATGCAAAAAGCACAGAAAATTTCTTCTATGGTTTTATCACTTCGTAAAAAGGAATCAATTAAAGTAAGACAACCTTTACAACGAGTAATGATTCCTGTTTTAGATAATAAAGAACGTGAAGATATTTTAGCAATTCAGCATTTAATTATTGCTGAGGTTAATGTAAAAGAAATTGAATTAATTGACGATGCATCGGATATTTTAGTAAAAAGCATTAAACCAAATTTTAGAGTTTTAGGACCAAGATTTGGTAAAGAAATGCGTTATGTTGGTCAAGAAGTAGGGAAGTTTACAGCAAAAGAAATTTCAGAAATTGAAAAAAACGAAGAAATAAATATCAAAGTAAACGGAAATACAGTATCTTTATCACTCAATGAAGTTGAAATAACATCACAAGATATTGAAGGTTGGTTGGTTGCTAATCAAGATGGAATAACCGTTGCTTTAGATGTTAATATAAGTGATGATTTACGTAAAGAAGGGATTGCTAGAGAACTAGTAAATAGAATTCAAAACCTTCGTAAAGAATCCGATTTTGATATTATTGATAAGATTACTTTATATGTTCAAAAAGATCCTGTTTTAGAACAAGCTATTCGTGAAAACGAAGATTATATTAAAACAGAAACTTTGACAAATAACCTAATTATAAAAGATATAGTAACAAGTGGCGTAGAAATTGTATTTGATAATGTAAATACAAAAATAATAATAGAAAAAACCTTATAATATGTCAGATAAATTAATAAGATATTCAGATAACGAACTGGAAGAATTCAGAGCAATAATTTTAGAGAAAATAACAAAAGCCGAAGAAAATTTAGTTTTGTTAGAAAGCACTTATAAAAACAATAGCGATAATGGTACGGAAGATACATCGCCAACATTTAAGCCTTTTGAAGATGGCGCAGCAATTATGTCTAAAGAATCAAATATGCGTTTAGCTATACGTCAAGAACGATTTATTCGTGATTTGAAGAATGCTATAATTCGTATAGAAAATAAGTCTTACGGTATTTGTAGAGTTACTGGGAAATTAATACAGAAAAAACGTTTAGAGTTAGTACCACATGCTACTTTAAGCATTGAAGCTAAAAAACAACAAGTAGATTAGTATTGCTATTAGTTAATTATTATAAATTTGTGGTAGAACCAAAAATTTAGTTATTTACCAACATTTATACATTAAAAAATGATTTCGATAAACCCTAAAGACATTACAACTGCTCAATTATATGGTTATTTATCTAGTGCTGTTGCGCCAAGACCAATAGCTTTAGCAAGTACAATAGATAAAGATGGTGTTTCTAATTTATCACCTTTTAGTTTTTTTAATGTGTTTAGTGCAAATCCACCTATATTAATTTTTTCACCTGTTAGAAGAGTGAGAGATAATACCACAAAACATACTTTAGAAAATGTACACCATGTAAAAGAAGTTGTTATTAATGTTGTAAACCATGCTATTGTACAGCAAATGTCTTTAACTAGTACTGAGTATGCTAAAAACATAAACGAATTTGATAAAGCTGGGTTTACTATGATAAAATCAGATATTGTAAAACCATTTAGAGTAGCCGAATCTCCTGTTCAATTTGAATGTAAGGTAAATGATATAATTGCACTAGGAAATGAAGGTGGAGCAGGTAATTTAGTTATTTGTGAAGTGGTTAAAATTCACATTCATAAAGATATTTTAGATAAAGATAATAGTATCAATCAGCATAAAATAGATTTGGTTGCTAGAGCTGGAGGAAATTATTATACAAGAGCTAAATCAAGCTATTTTGAAATACCAAAACCATTACGAACTTTAGGTATTGGAGTTGATTCTATTCCTAATATAATTAGAAATAGTACAATACTTTCAGGAAACGATTTAGGTTTATTAGCAAATGTAGAAAAACTACCATCTAATAGTGATGTTAATAAGTTTTTAGCCGATAACTCTCAATTTAAGTGTTTAGATACAGCTAAAAAACATACTTTTGCAAAAGATTTTTTAAATCAAAACGATGTGCTTTCTGCATGGAAAGTACTTTTAATTAACTAGGTGTCAGTTATTAATAAACCTAACTGATAAAAAATTATTTTTATATTATGGAAGTAGCAGGAAAAATTAAAGTATTAAGCGAAACTCAAACTTTTGGAAACAATGGTTTTAGAAAAAGAGAATGTGTTGTAACAACAGATGAGCAATACCCACAAATGTTAATGGTTGAATTTATTCAAGATAAATGCGACTTATTAAACAGCTTTAAAGTTGGCGATGATGTTAAAATCAACATAAATTTAAGAGGTAGAGAATGGATAAACCCTGAAGGAGTTGCAAAATATTT
>CAYOFS010000025.1:0-20959 GCA_964403095.1 uncultured Flavobacteriaceae bacterium
TCTGTTTTCAATGGGAATATCTGGTTCATCTTCAATTAAAAAAGCTTCACATGGTTTTGTAATGTACTTTGTACCTTTAAAACCAATTTCTACACCATTTTTCATTTTTTCAATGGCTTCTTGCGTAATAATACCATCTACCTGAACATAATACTCTTTCTCTACTTTTTTACTTCTTATTTTATGGCTCATTTTACCATCAGTTGTTAAAAACAACTGAACCTTCTGAATCTTCATCTAACCTACCAATTGCCATTGTTCCTTTAGGGAAATTATACAACTCGCCTAAAAGGTTTTTGCTTTTTTTTCGTTTTCCTTCATAAATAAACTGACTTAAACAATTGTAAGGTTTGTTTAATATAAAATGATAATGTTTGGTGTCCATGCTATAAAAATACTGTTTTATAAAAAAATTTATTTGTGTAAATGTACATTGTATAAAGGATAAAATTAAATTATTCTGATATTTTAATAACCCGTTTGGCTTCACTTCCAAATTCATCTACAACAGTAATAATATGTTTCCCTGTTTTTTTAGGGTGAATTGCCATTTCGTGTATATTTTGTGTTGTACCAATAAAGGTTTTATTCAAATACCAAAAAACTTTAGTGTCTGGTGTTCCATGTGCTAATTTAAAAATAACATCATTTACTTTTCCATCAAAATCTTTTGGTAAAAAAATATTAGTAAAAGTTTTAGGATATATAAAATCCATTGTTTTTTTAGCATTACTCAAACAGTCTTGTTTGTAGTTTGGAAGTACTTTGTATAACGGATTTTTTTGTTTGTAATAATATTCCATTAATGGAGGTAATACAAACCAGCTTTTGTGTTTCATTTTGGTTAAAGAATAACAACTTGTGTTGACTTGATATATTTCAGTTTGATCTAAATGCACCCAAAAATGGTATGGACAAGATTTGGTTTTTAGCCCAACTCGCTGTACTAAAATACTGTCAATTTCTGTACAATATTCATTTTTTCTATAGCCGCTTTGTTTACAAACAGGGATTTTTATCAACTCATCAAAAGGCTTCGAGAACCAATTACTTTTTGGTAACTTATCAAATACATCAAATAAAATTGGTGCAGCTGTTTGTACACCAACTAATCCTGGTCTTCCTTCTCCATCGGCATTTCCAACCCAAACACCAACTACATAATTTTTAGTTGTTCCAACTGCCCAAGCATCACGAAAACCAAAGCTGGTACCTGTTTTCCAAGCAATTTCTTTAGACGAATCGAAAAACTCCCAATTTTCTTGTGAATCTGGTCTATTTACTTCTTTTAATGCTTTGTAGGTGAGATAGACAGAACCTGCATCGTATATTGTTTTTTGGGTATTTATTTTTCCAAAATCAGCTTTAAAGTTTGCTAAATATGATGGTTCTAAAAATTCATTTTCGTAATATTTTGCTTGTAAATCATCATAATGATTAATGGTTGAACTCATAGCTGCAAAATTTTTAGAAATATCCCAAAGATTTGATTCTGCACCACCAAGAATTAAAGATAATCCATAATGATTGGCATCCTTTTTTATGTCTTTTAATTGTAATTTTTGTAAGTAATGATAGAACCTATCCAACCCAAATTGTTGTAACATTCTAACTGCTGGTACATTTAAAGATCTCGCCAAGGCACGACTTGCAGATACAGCGCCATCATACTCTTTATTAAAATTCACAGGCTTATAACTTGCTATTTGCGTTGGAACATCGGCAACAAGTGTGTTTGGTAATATTTCGCCATTATCAAGCATTGCTGCATATAAAAAAGGCTTTAAAATACTACCTGTACTTCTTGGTTTATCAATAATATCTACATTTTTTTGATGCTCTTTATCTGTTGGAGAATTACCTACATAAGTAAGTACTTTTCTTGTTTTTACGTCTAAAACTAAAACAGCAATATTATATATTTGATTTTGTTTTAATTCATTATAATGTCTTTTTACAATTTGATTAGTTTGCTGTTGCAACTCATAGTTAATAGAAGTTTTTACAAATTTACCTATATGTTTTTTATCAATTTTTTGTAATAAATGCGGTGCTATTTGTGGTAATCTATACGGTTTTTGAGGTAATTCTTCGGCTATTGATAGCTCAAAAGTTGTTTTATCAAAAAGTTGTTTTTTGTGTAATTTTTTTAATAAGCGATTGCGTTTTTCCAATAACCTACCTTGATTTTTACCAGGGTAAATTAAACTTGGAGCATTTGGTAAAACGGCTAAAGTTGCAGTTTCTGCCCAAGACAATTCGTTTGATTTTCTGCCAAAATATCGCCAAGAAGCAGCTTCTATTCCAACTACATTTCCGCCAAAAGGTGCATTTTGTGTATATAGTTGTAAAATTTCTTTTTTTGAGTGTCTAAATTCTAATCGTGTAGCAAGAATTAGTTCTTTTAATTTCTCTAAATAGGTTCGTTTTTTTCCTTTTCGTGATAGTCTAATTACTTGTTGTGTTAAGGTACTTCCGCCTCTTTTTACTTTATCCGATTTCATGTTTTGATTAAAGGCTTTTACAATTGAAACAGGATTAAATCCGAAATGTTTATAAAAATAAGCGTCTTCAAACTGAATGATACATTGTTCAAATTTTTGAGGAATATTGTTTTGTACAGGAAACCGCCATTGTCCATCTTTAGCAATTTTTGCACCTAATAACTTACCCTTTTGACTTTCAATTATAGTTGATGTTGGTTCGTTAAATAATACTTTAGGCAAAGATAAATAATACCAAATTAGCAGTATTAAAACAATGATACTTCGTTTTTTATGGTTTAATATATATGTTTTTAAACGATGCATATTGTTAGGTTATTCTACTCTAATCATAATACTTTTAAATAGTCATAGAAAATAAACGTGTACTTGGTTTAACTTTTATTAGATGTAAATCAAAGGCCATGCAAACATTTCGTACAAACATTCTTCCTTCTTCTTTAACCTCAACGGTATCATTATTAATTTCTAATAAGTCATCTTTTATAAATTCTTGTAATCTATCAATTATTGCCGTTTTAATAGTTTTATCTAATCCAAGGTTGAATTCTGTTTTAAGTGTACACATTAAATTTAAAATATGTTGCCTTATAATCAAATCTTCATCGGTTAATAAATGCCCTCTAAAAATTGGTATAATTCCTTTATTTACTACTTCTTGATAGGTTTCTACGTTTTTTTCATTTTGGGCAAATCCATACCATGAATCGCTAATAGATGACATGCCTAAACCAATCATCAGTCTAGTTTTTTTGGTAGTATAACCCATAAAATTACGATGTAAAGTACCACTATCCATCGCTTTATAAAGCGAATCACTTGGCAAAGCAAAATGATCCATACCAATTTCTACATATCCGTTTTCGAAAAAAAGTTGTTTTCCTAATTCATACAAATGTCTTTTTTCACTATCTTTTGGTAAATTTTCATCTTTAAAACCTCGCTGTCCAACGCCTTTAATCCAAGGTACGTGAGCATAACTATAATAAGCTATTCTATCTGGTTTTAACAACATGGTTTTTTCAATAGTATCTTTTATGGTGTCTGCGGTTTGAAAAGGCAATCCGAAAATTAAATCATGACTAATTGATGTGTACCCTATTTCTCTTGACCAAGTATCTATTTTTTTAACCTGCTCAAAACTTTGTACTCTACGAATTGCTTTTTGAACTATACTATTATAATCTTGAATACCAAAACTATTTCTACGAGAGCCTAAATCATACAGTGTTTGTAATTGATCTTTAGAGGTGTGATTTGGATGTGCTTCGTAACTCAATTCAAAATTATTTTGCTTATCCGCTTTTTCAAAAATGCCATTAATCAATTTTCTTAAATTCTCCGAAGAGAAAAAAGTTGGCGTTCCACCACCTAAATGTATTTCTTTTATTTTTGGACGTTCATTAAATAAATTACAATACAAAGTCCATTCTTTTAAGACAGTATCTATATAAGGTTCTTCTACCGTATGCCGTTTAGTTATTCGCTTATGACAAGCACAAAAAGTACATAAACTCTCACAAAAAGGCAGATGGATATAAAGGCTTACACCTTGTGAATTGTTACTTTCGTTAAATGCTTTTATGGTAGATTGCTCCCAATCTTGCAATTTAATTCCTTCTTTATTCCAAAATGGAACCGTAGGATAACTGGTATATCTTGGTCCTGGAATATTATATTTCTGAATTAAATTAGTTTGCATATAAGGTGCTTAATTTTTAGGCTGGTATTCTTTTACGGCATCAAAAAATGCTTTTACATTATCTAAAGGTATGTTTGGTAAAATACCATGCCCTAAATTTACAATATATTTATCTTTTCCAAATTCATCAATCATGTTTGTAACCATTTTTTTAATGACTGCTGGTTTTGAAAATAAACGTGTTGGATCTAAGTTACCTTGTAAGGTTATGCTATTGTTTGTTAAGTATCTTGCTATTTTTGGTGTAACTGTCCAATCTACGCCTAAGGCAGAAACACCAGATTTTGACATTTCATCTAAGGCAAACCAACATCCTTTTCCAAAAGCAATTACAGGAGCATGATTTTTTAAAGCATCTACTATTTGTTGTATATATTTCCATGAAAATTCTTGATAATCTACAGGCGATAACATACCGCCCCAAGAATCAAATATCTGAACAACATCAACGCCTGCTTTTACTTTTTCTTGCAAGTATAGAATGGTTGTATCGGTAATTCTTTGTAATAATGTATGCGCTGCAATAGGATTTGTAAAACAAAATTCTTTTGCTTTGTCAAAATTCTTAGATCCTTGCCCTTGCACACAATAACATAAAATTGTCCAAGGCGAACCTGCAAAACCAATTAACGGAATTTCATCATTAAGCATTTCTTTGGTCAGTTTTATAGCTTCCATTACATAACCTAAAGTTTCTTCTATATTTGGTACAATTACGTGTTCTAAATCTTTTGTTGTGCGAATTGGGTTTGGCAACCAAGGACCAATACCTTCTTTCATCTGAACTTCAATATTCATTGCTTGTGGAATAACTAAAATATCCGAAAATAAAATAGCCGCATCTATACCATATCTTCTTATTGGTTGCATGGTAATTTCCGATGCTAATTCAGGTGTTTGACAGCGTGTGAAAAAATCATATTTTTTACGAATTTCCATAAATTCTGGCAAATATCTTCCTGCTTGACGCATCATCCAAACTGGTGGACGATTAACGGTTTCGCCTTTTAAGGCTCTTAAAAATAAATCGTTTTTTATCATTTTTTATATGTTTTAGGTCTTTTGGTTAAGTCCTTTATTTTTTAATCGCTAATTTACATTTTAGCAACAGCTTCCATAGCTTTATCGATTGCTTTTTCTAATTTTTTTAGTTCTTTTGATTTTAAAGCTGTTGATAAAAACCATGCTTCAAACTGCGATGGTGGTAAAAAAACACCATTATTAATCATTGCCCAGAAAAAAGTAGCAAACTTCTTAGTATCCGATTTTTGAGCATCGTTAAAGTTAGTTACTTCACTTTTAGTAAAAAACGGATTAATCATCGAGCCAAATCGGTTTACGACTACATCAACATTATGCTTTTTTGCTGATTCTAATAAGATAATTTCTAATTTTTCGGCGGTTTCTTCAAATTTTTGATATGGGTTCTTGTCTTTTAAAACAGATAATGTTGCTATACCTGAAGCCATTGCTATTGGATTACCAGATAGTGTTCCTGCTTGATACATATCGCCTAAAGGCGAAACATTTTGCATAATTTCATTACTTGCGCCATAAGCACCAACAGGAAAACCTCCACCAATAACTTTTCCAAGGCATGTAATATCTGCTTTTATACCTAATAAATCTTGTGCTCCACCAAACTTAGATCTAAAACCTGTCATTACCTCATCGCAAATTAACAAGGCATTGTTGTCTTTTATTATTTTTTGCAGTCCTTGTATAAAGTCATCTGTTGGTTGTACAACGCCCATATTACCTGCTATTGGCTCTATAATTACGGCTGCAATATCTTTGTGTTTTGCAAAATGTTTTTGCACACTTTCTAAATTATTAAATTCTGCTATTAGCGTGTTTTTTACTGCTTCATCTGGAACACCTTTTGAGCCTGGAATACTCAAAGTAGCTAAACCAGAACCAGCTGCAACTAATAAAGCGTCCATATGCCCATGATAACAACCAGAAAATTTGATTATTTTATTATTACCAGTATGCGCTCTTGCTAATCTAACAGCACTTAAAACAGCTTCTGTTCCTGAGTTTACAAAACGTACTTTATCCATTGTTGGAAAAGCATCGCAAACAATTTTTGCTAATTTAATTTCTGCTTTGGTTGTTGCACCAAAAGTATATCCGTTTTTTAATGATTTTTGGATAGATTTTGCCACTTTTTTATGTTGGTGTCCTAAAATCATTGGTCCATAAGACAAAACCATATCAATGTATTTGTTATTATCTACATCGTAAATATAAATTCCTTTTGCTTTTTTTATAAATAAAGGATTTCCACCAACCGATGTAAAAGCACGTACAGGTGAATTTACTGCTCCTACAAGATTTTTACATCCTTTTTTATATAATTTTTCTGATGTTGTAAATTTCATTTTTATTCTGTTTTATCTTTTAAAAATACCTATACTATTTAGTGGCTAATAATTTTGCTACTTCTTTTGCGAAATATGTTATAATTATATCAGCTCCAGCTCTTTTCATAGATAATAAGGATTCCATCATAACACGTTCGCCATCAATCCACCCTTTTTCTGCTGCTGCTTTTATCATAGCGTATTCTCCGCTTACATTATAACAAGCAATTGGTCTATCAAAATCATTTTTTAAATCTCTAATAATATCTAAATATGACATTGCTGGTTTAACCATTAAAATATCGGCACCTTCTTGATCGTCAAAAGTTGCTTCTCTATGCGCTTCCATTCTATTTGCTGGATCCATTTGATAGGTTTTTCTATCTCCAAAAGTTGGTGAAGAATCTGCGGCATCTCTAAAAGGACCATAAAAAGCAGATGCATATTTTACAGCATAAGCCATAATTGGTAAGTTATCAAAACCTGTATTATCTAAGGCTTCTCGAACCGCATTAATTGTTCCGTCCATCATTCCAGACGGTGCAACCATATCTGCTCCAGCTTTTGCATGCGATATAACTTGCCTTGCAATATTTACTAAAGTAGCATCATTATCTACATCATTATTATGGATAATTCCACAATGACCATGATCGGTATATTCGCAAAAACATACATCGGTTATGACATAAAGTGATGGATAATTTTTCTTAATAAAACGAATAGCTTGTTGGATAATTCCGTTTTTATTCCATGTTTCTGTGCCTTCTGCATCTTTTTTTGTTGGAATACCAAATAATAAAACTGCAGGTATTTTTAAATTTACTATTTCATCTAATTCGGTATGAATTTTATCTAATGAAAAGCGTTTAATACCTGGCATTGAAACAATTTTATTTTCAATATTTGCTCCTTCTTCTATAAATAAAGGATAGATCAAATCGTCTATACTTAGTTTGTTTTCTCTAACCAAACGTCTAATTCCTTCTCTTTTTCGCAATCTTCTTGTTCTATCCATTTGTATTATTTTTAAAATTTGTTACGTCTAATTCAATTACTTTTTCAAGTACCGATTCAATACTTGTTTCTTTGGCAATATATACATTTTTAAAGTGTTTTTTTGCTTCAGATGCTGTTGTATTTCCAATACAAATCACCTTACTATTTATATTGTTTTTTTCTTTGATATAACTTTGTATTCCTGTTGGACTGTAAAATAATATTATGTCAAAAACTTGAGTGTATTTTTTTGGTTTTAAAATTGTTTTATACACTTCTATTTCTTTTATGCCGTTTTTAGGTACTATTTCTAATAACTCTTTTCGTCTTGTAGTACCACAAAAAAAAACAAAATTCTCTTTAACAGTAAGTAATTTAACTGCTAAATTTTTAGCTGAATTACTTACTATTAAAGGCTCAATTCCTTGTTTTTTTAATAATTTTGCCGTTTTTTCACCAACACAATATACTTTATTAAATTGTTTGGCTGTATTTTTATTAATTTCAAAAACAGATTTCACAGCGTTTTTACTGGTGAAAATTGCGGCATTGATTACTTTAGTTAATTTGTCAATTTTTAAAAAAGAAATTTCAATAAGCGCATCTTCTGTAATTGTATAACCAACCAATATATTACGTTGTTCTTTTGTAAGTATGTTGGTGGAAAGTATATGCACTTTTTTAAATTTAATTGTTTCTCTACTATAAATTTAGTGAGTAACTATATTTTAATATTATAGTTGTTCCTTTTTTTTATTGATAAAAAAACGAACCAATCGGGTTTTATAGGCTGTTATATTACTTTTTTTATTTCTTCCATTAATTTATCGCCTCCATTAGCTAAAATTTCTTTTGCTGCTATTTTACCAATATTAGTTGCTTTTTCTAAAGGAACTATTTTAGAGACTTCTAATTGTATTTTTCCGTCAATAGAACTAAGCATTCCTTTAAACTCTATGTTATTGTTTTTTAATCTTGCAATTGCACCAATTGGCGCTGTACAACCGCCTTCTAAAGTTCGCATAAATTGTCTTTCTGCATCTACGCAAATTTCCGTTTCTTTATGGTTTAGTGCTGCGCATGCTTTAACACTATCTTCATTAGTTTCTAATGTTGTAATCATAATAGTTCCTTGTGCTGGTGCAGGAATCATCCAATCTAAAACAAGGTGGTTTTCTGGTAATATGTTAATTCTTTCTAAACCTGCTTTTGCGAAAATTGCAGCATTCCATTGACTATCTTTTAGTTTTTTTAAGCGTGTATTTACATTGCCTCGTAAACCTGTAATTGTATGTGTTGGATATTTATGTAGCCATTGTGCTTTTCTTCTTAAACTTCCTGTTGCTATTATTGCATCGTTTATTTTTAAGAAACCTATATTGCCTTTATAGATAAGTACATCGTGAAAATTAGCTCTTTCTAATACCGCTGCTTGAATTATGGTATTTGGTAAAACTGTTGGTACATCTTTTAATGAATGTACTGCAATATCTATTTCTTTATTTAGTAATGCAATATCTAATGTTCTCGTAAACAAACCCGTAACACCAATTTTATGTAATGGGATATCTAAAACTTCATCGCCTTTTGATGATATTTCTACAATTTTGGTTAAAAAGCCATTGCTTTCTAGTTTTTTCTGAACCAAATGTGCTTGCCACAAAGCTAATTCACTATTTCGTGTACCAATTCTAATTGTCTTATTCATCTAATGTTAATGATTATTAAAAATTTTACCTACAACATCTATACTCTGATTTACAGATGTTTTATCATTTTTAAGATGTTTTACAAATTGTGCTGTGATTTTTTCTATCATTTTAGAAGAAATAATCTCGGCATGTTCTTCATTAAGATTAGTTATTTTTTTCTTGTGGTATTTTATGTTACTATTTTGTATGGATAAGAGTGCTTTTTTTAATTCATTCACTGCTGGCATAAATTCTCTATGCTCTAACCATTGATTAAATTCTTCTCTATATGTTGTTATTATAGCTTGAACTTTTGGGATTTCTTTTTTCCTATCGGATAATGTTTTATCTGTTATTAAGGATAATTCATCTACATTTACCAAACTAACATTTTTATTATTTAATACATCACTACTTACATTTCTAGGAATAGATAAATCTAAAATAAGTAATTTTTTGTCTTTTGGGATATTTGCCAATGTAATTGTAGGTGATTCTGCTCCAGTAGAAACAATTAAAATATCGGCATCTTTAATTTCTGTATCTAAATTTTCTATTTTTTTTGCTATTGTATTTTTATGCGTTTTAGAAAAATCAACCGATTTATAATGTGTTCTATTTATAATATGAATGCTATTATTTACATTATATTTTAATATATTTTTACAGGTATTTGTACCTATTTTTCCTAAGCCATAAATTAAAATTTTATTTTCATTATAATCAGGACTTGTATTAACAATATATTGTGTTGCTGCATAAGCTACAGTGGTAGTTCCTGAGCTAATTACTGTTTGATTTTTTACTTTTTTACTTGCCTGTAATACCAAACTCATTAATTTTTCTAAATAAGTATTAGTGGTTTTTAGTTTTTGAGCTAATAAATAGGCTTTTTTTAATTGCCCAATAATTTCATAATCACCTAAAATTTGACTTTTTAAACCCGAAGCAATTTCAAAAAGATGTTGTACTGCATCATTTTCTTTATAAATAGTAGCGTATTTTACAAAATCTTCTACTGTTCCATTAGAATTATCGCACAAAAGTTTAATTAATTCAAAAGGGTGATTTGCAAAACCAGTGATTTCTGTTCTATTACATGTAGAAACAACAATTATTCCTTCAATACCTTTAGCTTTAGCTTCTAGTAATAGGTTTTGTTGTTTTTCAATAGACAAACTAAAATCACTTCGAATTTTTACGTTCGCTTTATTATAGTTAACTCCAATATTATACAATTTCACTGCCATGTATTTTGTCTAAAAAAATCAATTTTTTATTACATTGTAAAATTATCACGAATTAGCCTCTAAAAACCAACGTTAAGAGAATAAAAAGTAACGTTAAGTACTGTAAACACTAATTTATAATGATTTTAAACAAGGTTATTATGCTATAATAATTATATATGATTACAAACAGAACCAACTAGTAAACAAGTGGTTACATTTATTTTTTTATCACATTAAAAATATTAAATATTCTTTATAATTTGATTTTCACATAACCTGAAATATCTAACATTATAAAATTCTTTTAATAATATTGTACTTTTGTATTTGTAATTACGAACTAAAAACAGATGTAAAATATTTATATTTACCTGAATATATTCACGATAATATAACCGATATAAGTATAACGTATTTCAATTTTAAAAAATAAATAAATGAAGGGAATATTATTGGTAAATTTAGGCTCTCCAAAAAATCCAACAGAAGAAGATGTACGTCATTACTTAGATGAGTTTTTAATGGATAAGTATGTAATGGATATTCCGTACCTACAACGTTTACTATTAGTAAAAGGTATCATTTTAAGAAGAAGACCTAAAGAAACAGCAAAAGCATATCGTAAAATATGGACAAAAGAAGGTTCGCCACTTATTGTGATTTCCGAAAAATTTAAGTCAAAATTTCAAAACCTTGTCAATGTACCAGTAAGTCTTGGAATGCGATACGGTGAGCCATCTTTAAAAACAGGTATTGAAGAGTTAGTCAATCAAGGTGTTACGGAAATTTTAATGATTCCTTTATATCCTCAATTTGCTATGTCTGCAACCGAAACGGTAACTATTCTAGCCGAAAAAATTAGAAAAAAATACTTTAAAGATGTTTCTATAGAACATGTTCCTGCTTTTTATAATAAAATGGATTATATAAAGGTATTGGCTCGTAGTATTAAGGAGTCTTTAGATAAATCGGATTTTGACCATCTTTTATTTTCATATCACGGCTTACCAAAAAGGCATATTATAAAATCGGATTTAACCAATTCGCATACACATGCAGATTTAGGTTGCTGTGATGATAAACCTCAAGCACATAAATATTGTTACAGGCATCAATGCTACGAAACTACACGATTAGTTGCTAAAGAATTAGGCTTAAAGCCTGAATTTTATTCGGTTTCATTTCAATCTCGCTTAGGAAAAACACCTTGGATAGAGCCTTTTACAGATGTAACTATTGACAAAATGGCGAAAAAAGAATCTATTAATAATTTGGCTGTTGTTATACCAACATTTGTTGCCGATTGTTTAGAAACTCTTGAGGAGATTGCAATGGTTGCAAAAAAATCATTTCAAGATAATGGTGGAGAAAATCTAACTGCCATTCCGTGTTTAAACGAAAGAGATGATTGGGTTGAAGTAGTTGTAAATTGGAGTAAAAACTGGATTAATAAATAATTAAATTATGGATTTTTTATACTTAAAATCTTTACATATTATTTTTGTAGTAACTTGGTTTGCAGGTTTATTCTACATTATACGCTTGTTTATTTATCATGTAGAAGCATCGGGGAAATCGGAGCCTGCAAAGACAATTCTTCAAGATCAATATAAAATTATGGAAAAGAGGTTGTGGTATATTATTACTTGGCCATCGGCAATTATTACGGCAGTTATTGCTGTTTGGATGCTTGTATTAATCCCTTCTTTTCTTGATAATACTTGGATGCATGTCAAATTATTATTTGTGTTAGCTTTATATGCTTATCACATTTTTTGCCATATCATATTTAAACAATTACAGAATAATATTGTAAAATATAGCTCTTTTGCATTGCGATTATGGAATGAAGTAGCAACCATTATTTTATTTTCTGTTGTTTTTTTAGTTGTACTTAAAAATGCAATAAGTTGGATTTGGGGCGTTGTTGGAATTGTGTTATTTGCCGTTTTATTAATGCTACTTACCAAGTTATATAAAAGAATTAGAGATAGAAATAAAAATTAATTATCTCATTACTTTTTGTTGCCATAACCAAGCAGAATGCAAAGCATCTTTTAGTGATAATTCACTTTTCCAACCTAATTCGTTATTCGCTAAAGTAGTATCGGCATAAGCTGCAGTAATATCTCCTGCACGTTTTTCAACAATTTTATAATTCAATTTTTGATTATTCGCTTTTTCAAATGCGTTAATCACATCTAGAACAGAAGAACCTTTACCCGTACCAATATTAAAAAATTCCATTTGAGATTTGTTATTGTTTTCAAGTAATCTTTTCATGGCAATAATATGTGCTTTTGCCAAATCTACTACATGAATATAATCACGAACTGCTGTTCCATCATGTGTATTATAATCATTACCAAAAACGGATAATTCTTCTCTAATACCAGCGGCAGTTTGTGTTACGTACGGAATTAAATTTTGCGGAACTCCTAAAGGTAATTCTCCAATTTCAATACTTTTATGACCGCCAATAGGATTAAAATATCGCAAAGCAATAGCTTTTAAATCACTTATTTTTGTGGTATCAGCTATAATTTCTTCGCCCATTTGTTTGGTGTTTCCATAAGGAGATTCGGCTGGTTTAATTGGTGCTTGTTCTGTTATTGGTAATTTATCAGCCTGGCCATAAACTGTACAAGAAGAACTGAAAATAAAGTTATTTACTTTATTTTTATGCATTTCTTGTAAAACATAAACCAAGGTAGAAATGTTATTTTCATAATATTTTAAGGGTTTTTGTACACTTTCACCAACTGCTTTTGAAGCGGCAAAATGAATAACACCATCTACTTTGTTTTCTTTAAAGAACTTTGTAACGCTATCCTTTTCTTTTAAATCTATTTTAAAAAAAGCGGGTTTTTTACCAGTTATTTTTTCTATTCCGTCTAAAACTGCTATAGTTGTATTTGATAGATTATCAATAATCAAAACTTCAAAACCTTCGTTTTGTAGTTCAACAACGGTATGCGAACCTATAAAACCTAAACCACCTGTTACTAATATTTTTTTCATCTGTTTATTTTTAAACTATAAAATCTAAATAATTTACAGTGTTAATGATTTCAAACCTTGTATTTGGATAATTTTTTTTCCATGCTCCAGGAATTTTTACTTTTTTCTTAGCATTCCATTTAAATTCAAAAGCACTTAATTTTAATGCTTCTTCTTCAATTAAATCAATTTCTTGTTGATCGTAAGTACGCCAAAAATAGGAATTTATTCTTCTGTTTTTATAGTTATTATGTTTTATTCTTTCTGCCATTAAGTAGTTTTCCCACAACTGACCAATGTCATTTCTAAATTTTAAGGGATTAAAATTTCTAATAATTGCATTTCTTATACCATTATCGTAAAAAAACCAACGATCTGTTTTTGTAATTTCTTTACGTAAATTTTTGCTAAACCCTTTAACTTTATAAATAACAAAAACCTTAGATAGTAAGTCTAAATAGCTTTCAACTGTGTTTCTAGAAATCCCTTTTAAATTTTTTGCCAATTCATCAACACTTACTTCTTTACCAATTTGAAAAGCAATTAAACGTAATAAATCCATTATTTTATCTGATTTTTTTATGCCGTCAAATTCAAGAATATCTTTTAATAAATAAGAATTAATAATTCCCTCTAAATAACTTGCTTTATCATCAAAATTATCTATTTTTTCTAATTCAGGATATGAACCATAAATTAAACGCTGTTCTAATTTATTAGTTGTTTCAATAAAATTTTCTATTTTAGAAAATTCCATTTGCGCCAAAGGATACAAATATATAGTATGCTCTCTACCAACAAGTGGTTCGCCTAGTTTATTACTTAAATCAAATACTGATGAACCTGTTGCAATAACACGAATTTTGGGAATTTCATCGACAATTAATTTTAATTTAACACCAATATCTGGTATTTTTTGAGCTTCGTCAATTACAAGTAATGTTGCATTGCCTAACATTCGTTTATAGTTCTCAACAGTTCTCAAAGCCATAATATCTATTGTTCTTTGATCTTCACCATTGAGTAATAAATAATCTGAACTTGATAGACTTTTTAAAAAATGTTTTATAAATGCCGTTTTACCAACACGTCTTGCTCCTAACAAAATAAGCACTTTGTTTGGTTGTAATTTGCGTTCAAATTCACTTTTAAATGCTCGTAAAATAAACTGTTTATTCATAATTAGAAATTATTCCACTACAAATATACGTAATTTTTATTATCTTATTCAAACAATTAACGTTAATTAATTCATTGTATTCAAACAATTAACGTTAATTAGTTTAATGTGTTCAAGTAATTAACGTTAATTGCTTGAATAGAGTTATAGTGTTTGGTATTACAATAAAGTTATTGTATCGGTTTTACTTACAAAACTCCAATATACTAGTCACAATAAATTGCTGTTGTTCTTCGTCTAACTCCGTATGCATTGGCAAAGACAAAACTGTTTTACATAAATTATTAGTTACTTTAAAATCGGCTTCATTATAACGCTTATCAGCGTAAGCTTTTTGATTATGCAATGCTACTGGATAATAAATTGCATTTGGAATACCTTTATCTAATAGGTGTTTGTGTAAAGCGTCTCTATCAATACTTGCATCAAATTTTAAGGTATATTGATGAAAAACATGTGTTGAAAAATTTGATATTACAGGAGTTGAAATTTTAGTATTAACCGATAATCCATCAGAATAAAATTTTGCAGCTTTTTGACGAGCCTCACAATAACCATTTAATAATGGTAATTTAATTTGTAAAACTGCGGCTTGTAAACTATCTAATCTGGAATTTACTCCAACTACATCATGATAATAACGTTTATACATTCCGTGATTAACGATACCTCTAATAATATGAGCCAAATCGTCATCATTAGTGAAAATTGCGCCGCCATCACCAAAACAACCTAAATTTTTAGATGGAAAAAAAGATGTTGTTCCAACATTACCCATTGTTCCTGCTTTTTTCTTTGTTCCATCAGAAAAAGTATATTCTGCTCCAATGGCTTGTGCATTATCTTCAATTACAAACAAATCATGTTCTTTAGCAACTTTAAGAATAGCTTCCATATTGGCACATTGTCCAAATAAATGAACTGGCACAATCGCTTTTGTTTTTGGCGTAATTGCCTTTTTTAAAGCATCAATATCCATATTAAAAGTATCCGATTCAACATCGACTAAAACAGGAGTAAGATTTAAAAGTGCAATAACCTCAACAGTTGCTGCAAAAGTGAAATCTACTGTAATTACTTCATCACCTGGTTGTAAACCTAAACCCATCATAGCAATTTGCAAAGCATCAGTACCATTTGCACAAGGTATCACATGTTTTATGTCTAGGTATTTTTCTAAATCTGCTTGAAAACCTTTAACTTCTGGTCCACCAATATAATACGCTGTATCTAATATACTTTCAAAAGCTTTATTAACTTGTGGTTTTATGTGTTTATATTGACCTATTAAGTCAACCATCTGAATTTTTTTCATTCTCCTAATATTAATATTATTTTCAAGTTCAAAAATACAAATAATTTAAAATGTTTTAGTGTTTTATTTTGAAATACCTACTTTTGCTATTAATGATATATATTCTATATAACATATTTGTAATAATCATAAGTTGGCTTATTATCCCTATAAGTTGGTTTAATAAGAAAATTAATTTTTTCGTTAACGGAAGAAAAAAAACTTTTGAGAAATTATCTTCTATAAAAAAAACGGATAAGGTTATTTGGTTTCATTGTGCTTCTTTAGGTGAATTTGAACAAGGAAGACCTATTTTAGAAAATATCAAAAAACAAATATCAAAAAAATCAAAAGAGAATTATAAAATTGTATTAACGTTTTTTTCTCCATCAGGATATGAAGTTCGTAAAAATTATGAATTTGCCGATGTAATTTGTTATCTACCCTTAGATACAAATAAAAATGCAAGACGATTTTTAGATTTAACTCATCCAGAAATGGCAATTTTTATAAAATATGAATTTTGGCCTACTATTTTAAAGGAATTGGATAATCGTAAAATAAAAACAATATTAGTTTCAGGTATTTTTAGAGAAAAACAAGCTTTTTTCAATAACGGACTGTTAAGTAGTTTTATGAAAAATTCATTAAAAACTTTTGATCACTTTTTTGTTCAAGATAAAAATTCAAAAAACTTACTTAATAGTATCTATTTAGACAATGTAACTGTAAGCGGAGATACACGTTTTGACCGTGTTTATGAAATAACTAAACAAGATAATAGCCTTAATTTTATTACTGATTTTGTTCAAAATAAACATATTTTAGTTGCGGGAAGTACATGGAAAAAAGATGAGGAAATATTGATTAATTATATAAATAATCACGCAACAGCTAATGAGAAATTCATCATTGCTCCTCATAATATTACGGCTATAAATTGGCTAAAAAATTCTTTTAATAAAGAGGTAACATTGTTTTCGGATAAAATAAAAAATAACAACGCTCAGGTTTTTATTATAGATACTGTTGGTATATTAACTAAAATCTATAGCTATGCACATGTTGCTTATGTTGGAGGCGGTTTTGGTACGGGAATTCATAATATTTTAGAACCTGCAACTTTTGGATTGCCAATTATTATTGGTCCTAAATATCAAAAATTTAACGAGGCTAATGCATTAATTAAAAATCAAGGCTGCTTTGTGGTTGAAAATCAAACGGACTTTAATGCCATTGTTAAAAAATTAAATACAAATTCAGATTATAGAAATCAAGCTTCAAAGACTTCAAAAGAATATATTGTTAATAATTTAGGTGCTACAAAGTCTATAATTAATTATATTAAAAGTACCTTGCCTAATATTAATTTCTATTAAATGAAAGAACAACTTCAAGATTATTTTAACTTTATTTTTGAACCTGAGTTATTAAAAGGTATTGAAAAACATGGCACATTAGCCAAGCTTAAAAAAGACGGTTTACTTATTGATATTGGTGATAAAATTACGGCTGTTCCACTACTTTTAAATGGCGCTGTGAAAATTATGCGTGAAGATGAAAATGGTGATGAATTGATTTTATATTTTCTGGAGCGTGGAGATACTTGTGCTATTTCGTTTGTAAACTGCTTAAATAATAGTAAAAGTAAGGTTAGAGGTGTTGCCGAAAAAAATTCTGAAGTAATTTACATTCCTGTAAAAAAATTAAAGGAATGGATGGCTAAATATGAAACTTGGCGTGAATTTGTAATCGAAAGCTATAGTAATAGACTAGACGAAATGATTGAAGCAATAGATACGCTTGCGTTTATGAAAATGGATCAACGTGTATTTAAATACCTATCCGATAAGGTCAAAATTATGCGAAGCCCAACATTAAATACAACACATCAATATATTGCAAGTGACCTAAACACTTCAAGAGTCGTTATTTCAAGAATATTAAAACAGCTAGAAAACGAAGATAAAATCAAATTGTTTAGAAATAGAATTGAAGTGCTGGAGTATTAAATTACAATTCCTTCAATTCAGAACCAATAATCCAGCCAGTTTGACCATCGATAATTTTAATTTTTTTCCAATTATCTTTTGTTTCTAATATCGATACTTTAGTTCCTTCATGTAATTCAAAAGCAGTATCGCTAGATAAGGTTGGTGCTGTTTTTATTGTTGTTTGCTGTGCAAATATAATTGCTTCTCTTTTATTGTTGTTAATAGCAGAGGTTTTAAAAGCAAAAAACACACTAAATAACATAAAAATAAAACTCAACAAACCTGTAATGAAATACAAGCGTTTTTTGGTTGTGCTTGATGAAAAATGATATACTAAAAATAGCATTGCAAATAAAAAGGACAAGAAAACAGCTACAATTGCCCAAGAATTATATGATAATTTTTGAATAGTATTTTTTGATAATTTTTGTAATAATGTTGTTGGTAAAGCTTCAATATTATCAATAGTCATGCGCTTTGCAAAATCTAAATTAACCTTTATATCTTGATTATTGGGCGATAATTGCAATGCTTTTTCATAATAATAAATTGCTGGTGCTATTTTATTTGTTTTATAGTATGCATTTGCCAAGTTATAATAAACCTCCGCCGAATGCGTTCCCTTTTTACCTATTTGAAGATACTTTTCAATGGATTCATTATATTTTTGCTGTTTGAATAATTTATTTCCTTCAACAAAATAAACATTTGAATTTTGCGCATAAGAAAATAAAGAAAAAGCCAATATAAAAAAATGGAAACAAAATAGTTTAAAGAAATATAAATGTTTTTTTATTATCATAACCTGTTGTTTTAAGTCAATTGCTTATCTAATTCAGTTATTATTTCGGCAGCATTTTGATATTCTTTTTCCATTTGTAAATTACTGGTTGGTGTATAACGAGCAAAATCACAATCGTTTAAAACTTTGATAAATTTAGAAATAGTTTGGCTTTCAACTGCTTTATTTTTTAATATGTTACTTATTTTATCCTTGCTTATTTCACTAGTTTCAACCTGTAACTTAGCTTTTAAATAATTGTGTAATGCTTTTTCTAAAGCAATATAGAATGGCTCTTTATTTCCTAATTCTTTTTTTGCATCGGATAAATATTTCTTTGATAATCTATTTGCTTTTCTACGTTTATTGCCAACAACATCACCATCGCGTTGGTGTTTTTTATTGCCTAGAAATATTCCAATAGGAATACTCAACATTGGTAGTAATAACAATAAGTAGAATATATTAGATTTGAAAAAATCATCTTTTTTATCGGTACTTATAAAACTTGATTTAGTGTAAATAGGTCGTATATCTTTATCTGTTATTTGATTATCACCTGTATTTTGAACTACTTGCTTTTCTTCTTCTGGTAATTTACCATGAGGAACATCTATAATTATTGGCTGACTTATTATCGTTTTATACGCTTTTGTTTTAGGGTTAAAAAAACTAAAACTTAACGATGGTATTGGATATTTACCTCTATACTGCGGCACAATAGTATATGTATCTTTAATATAACCTGAAAGACCTGAAAGGCGTGTTCTTACAACCGATTTATTTTCTGGTTCATATTGCTCTAAGCCTTTTGGTGTTTCAATTTTTGGTAATGAAATTAGTTTTAAATTTCCTTTACCCGAAAGTTTAACTTCAATTTTAGCACTTTCATTCGCTTTTAAGACGTTTTTATTTGTTCTAACATTAAACGTGAAATCACCAACTGCTCCATCAAAATTTGAAGGCTTATTTTCTTCGGGTAAAGCCCGAACATGTATTGATCTGTAACCAGAAGATAGTGTTAAATTAATTCTTTTTTGACCTCTTACCATTCTACCAAAAAAATCTCTTCTTGGTTTTCCCGAAGCTACAACAGCTGAAACTTCAATTTCTAAAGGCGTAAGTTTTAATTTTCCAACTTGTTGCGGAATTAACACATCTTTACGTAAGATATAATAACTCATTTGCCTACCTTTAAACTCTCCCTTATTCTCGTTTAGTTGTTTAATTTCTATATTTTGTTTCCAAAAACCACTATAAATTGGTGATTTTGCTTCATGTTCATTACTAACTGCTGCATTATTAGTGTCCATATATAATTTATAAACTACCGAAATACTTTCACCAGCATAAGGTTTTGTATTCGAAATTTCGGCTACTAAAAATATATTGTCTTTGGCAACTAAATCTGGATCATTAGAGCTTTTAGGTTTTGTAACAGCATTATTAACCGTAATATTTACTGTATTTGACTGGATTGTTTTCCCTTTAAAAGTTGCTGTAGCTGGTTGTATTGTGAATTTTCCTTTTACTTTTGGTTTAATAGTATAGGTAAACGATTTACTAAATGTTTGTTTTCCGTTTATATATTGAAAATTGGTACTTTGCATTGGTCCTGCAACCACCTTAAAATTGGTAAAACTGGGCGGTTTAAAATCATCTACACCTTGCTTGTCT
Organism: uncultured Flavobacteriaceae bacterium; assembly: GCA_964403095.1. Taxonomy (GTDB): domain Bacteria; phylum Bacteroidota; class Bacteroidia; order Flavobacteriales; family Flavobacteriaceae; genus S010-17. The sequence goes on from CAYOFS010000025.1 coordinate 20,421, forward strand.
ATAGAAAATTGAATTCTAAAACGCTCATTTAAGCCAAGTTTAGCTTTACTAACTTTTGCAGTAAATGTTTGTGATAATAACATTTGCGAAGCAAATATCACTAAAATTAAAATAATATGTTGTTTATTTTTTTTCAATTTTCAAAAATACATTTTTTTATTGGGTTGATTTATTTAGCTGCGGATTTTGTAGAAGGCTGAATGAATAATTGTGAATGTTGAATACTGCCAACTGAAAACTGAGCACTACCAATCTTTTTCTTGTTTAACTTTTCTTCCTCTTGCTTTTTTAGCATTCATTTTCTTTTGTGTTTTGTTTTCTTCCTTATTCATGGCTTCTAACAATTGTTTTACCTGTTCGGGAGATAATTTACTTTTTTGAGGCTTTGGTTGTTGTTGCTCTTTTTTATCCTTATCGCCTTTATCCTTGCCTTTATCTTTTTTATCGTCTTTGTCTTTATCATCTCCTTTATCATCTTTCTTATCTTTATCTTTTTCTCCTTTGTCGTCCTTTTTCTTATCCTTGTCTTTGTCTTTTTT
>CAYOFS010000026.1:0-5227 GCA_964403095.1 uncultured Flavobacteriaceae bacterium
TTGTCAAACTGGTCTTTAAAAGTGAAATCTGGTAGTTCTTGTTCGGCAACTAAAACAGGTCCTTTTACAATATTTTGTGATGTTGTAGATGAACAGCTTGTTGCTATTATTAATAAAATTGAAATGTAAATAAGGCTCTTCACGATGTAATTATTTAATTATTATTCTGGTATATATATTATTTCCCCGTTTTCTAATTGGTAGGCAGTACCAACTTTTTTTCCTTTTCCGTCACCTTTTGAAGTAACATCAGAGGCTTTGTATTTTTCTATTTTTTGTCCGTCTTTTACAATGATTTCCATGTTTTCTTTTCCTGGATTTTTAATAATGGTAGTTTTGCTTTTGGTAAACATATCATCCATTTTCCAAGCGGAAACTAATGCAACCATTAATGCAACTGCAAACACCATAGATATATCAAAAAGATTGGCAAGACTTGATATTGGGTCATTTTCCTCTTCGTCTTTAAATATATCTGTATATCGTTTTTTTCTTCTCATATATTATTTATCGCATATTAACGCAGATTTTTAATTATTTAATGTTTCACAATTTCATCATTCATTATATCATATAAATAATCTATTTCGGCAAAATCTTCATTCGCCCATCGTTTTTTTATTTCTAATATAATAAAGGAAACCAAGCCTATAAAAATTCCTAAAACAGTTGTTGAAAATGCCAGTTGCATATTTAAAGCCATTGAAGATATATCTCCAGCAGCTAACCCTGCAAGAGCTGGTCCCATTGGAATTAATGTTCCCATAAGCCCCAACATTGGTCCAGATTTCATTAATATTTTTGATGGCTCTAATTGTTTTTTATAATCCAACTGCATGTTTGATAATAAGCGCTCTGCTTTTAGACCTTTCCAATTTTCATCTTGCATCTTTTTTAAATATTTACTTAAAATATGTCGTTCATTTTCTTCAAAAACAATATCTGATTTATTAGTTTCTACATCTTTTAATAAGGGTTTTATATTCTTTTTAAATTTAGTTCTATCGGCATAATTACCAAAAAAAGAACCGATTAATAGTAGCGTTTTAATAAATAAAATTATTAAAACAACAATAGTAGGTATTAATAAGCTGGTAGCGATTAAGTTTAAGACTTGGTAAAGCGTTTCCATATATTTTGTAATATTTGATATTTATAATTAATTAATCCTATACTAGAAATAATAATAATTGATGCTAATATAAGCAATGTTTCGTTTTTATTTATTGATGATTTATCTAAGCTAATAATAGTGATTTTTTGAAAAAAAACGGGTAATAATGTAACGCCTATTATCAGTAAAAACGACAATAATGATTTTAATTCTAATCTTAAAATCCAATCTTTAAATAAAAAGTTAAAAAAGAATGTAAAAACACTAAAAGATGTAAATAGTGCTAAGGCCAAACCTAAAGAAAGCCATATATATTCAATTCCAGATATGGTATAAAACAACCATAGTTGTAATAAAATAATTCCGACAATAAAGAAAATAGAAGGAATAAGCGATAAAAAACGCTTAAATTTATGTTTCTTATTTGTATTAAAATAGTTTTTAATTATATCTATAGAAAAGTAAGAGCTAATAATAAGCACGGCAATTTCTAAGGCTACTAAACCTGAAACAAACTCTAAATTACGCAACTTTTTTGTAATTATATTAAAGTTAGTTTGTAGTGCAAAGGAATGATATAAAACAGGAATAATCGCAATAGTAAGTATAGCCAAAACTTTATAAGAAATTTTCTCTAAAAGCGAAATACTCACTAAAAAATGAATAGCTCCAAAACTCCCTAATATGACTACTAATATCCACATAGTTTACTTTAAAAACATCAATAATTACTATAAATATAACTAGAAAATGATATTATCTTTCCATCTTCATCTATCACAGTTGTAGATTCGGTAAAACCTTGTGCGTTTAGTTTATAGATTGTTTGGGTAAAAACTTTATCATTACTTAATTTTTTCACTATATTAGAATATTTACTCGTGTTTTTAAAATATTTATATTCAAAATAAAACAACACGTCATTATCAGCACTAAACAGCTTTTTTCTTATTCTTTTTCCTTCGTTATTAAATGTGTTTTCAACATGAAGTAACGGTGTATTATCTACTTCTTTTTTTAAGACACCAATAAGTTTTCCGTTATCTATATCGCCTTTATATTTATATTCAATTTGATATTCTACACTGTCTAAAGGCTTGTATTTTATGAAAAGGATGTGATTTTTTTCAAGGTTTCTTTTATAGGTAAACTTAGATTCAATTTTATTTTTTTCATTATAATTAACCTGCTTAGAAATTAACCCTTTTTTATTGTAAAAATATATTGATTTACTAAGTGTTTTTAGTTTACTGCTAAACTGACTATTACTTAATAAGTTATTATTTTTATCGTGTTTAAATACGTTTTTATAATCTAAGGAATCTCCCTCTTTAAAAACTTGCAATTCTGAATTATTACCGTTTTTATCAAATAGTAAAGTAATAAATTTAGTTTTTGATTTATAGTCTATTTTACCATCATTTACTTTGTGATTATAAACAGTGTACGCTTTAATTTTATTTTTAAGAATTTTTTTTCGCTTAGTTTCCGCTTCTTTTTTATCTTTTAATGTTTTTATAGGCTCTTTATGAGCATAGGTATTACTAATAAAAAATGCGATAAAAAGTGATGTAATTATGTTTTTCATTTTGTTAAATTATTATCACCAAATAAGTCGGTGTTGTTTTATTTAGAACGATTCAAAATTACCATTTTTTTTTGTATTAAAATAGCTTTATGTAAAATATATAAATCAGATTAATTCAAGCTTTTTTTACCTTTTAAAATGCTTCATTGCCCAATTGTAATGATTAGATGTTGCCGAAATAAAAATTTGTAGAACCAGTCCATTTATATTTCTTTTTTTTAAAGAGTTCATTATTTGTATGATTTTCAATAATAGTTTAAACCTACTTATGTGATTTTTCAAGAAGTTTTATAGCAGTTTCAATTATAGCAGATAGTTTGGCTTTGTAATAGAAAATTTGTGAATAATTAGGGTTAATATATCTCGAATATTTTTATCATATAAATATTGAGCAAGTCGTTCTTTTTCACTAAACGAATTTACAATTTTGAATGGTTTATCAAACTTGACTTGTACTAAAAACAACAATTCTTCTTTGTTTTTAATATAAATACAGAATAATGACGATTTACCAGTTTGCCATCTTTACTTGTAACCATTTTTTCTCTATTAATAATTTCTTCAATTTTAATATTAGATTTAGAAATTAAAGGTATTAAATCTTTAGTGTCATAAAGGGTGAATTTATCTTTAACAAAAGGCAGACTTTCCATAAGGCTTTTTTGAGCAAATGTTAAGGCAAAAACACCATCATTTTTCGACACTCATCATAACTAATGCATATTCCAACTTCTCGTTACGAAAACCCTTACGAATTTAGGTAATATCTTTTCCCAAAGGTATTATATTTATATTATTTTAAGGGTTATATGCTTTTATTTTAAGAACCTAATCTGTATTATTCACAAATTTTCTATTACAAAGCCAAACTACCTACTATAATTGAAAATGCTCTAAATTTATTTAGCTCAAAATTGAGCTAACAATTACTCATTCATTTTATATTCGTGAACCACTTCATTAGGTTTCTATTGGTATTTTGACTTCTCATAACGAAACCCTATGAATAATACGGGTGAAAAACAGTAATAATATATTATATTTGCGAAAACAAATTTTAAATTTATGGCTTCAGGTTTCTTTGCTTTATTTGATGATATAGCTATTTTATTAGACGATGTTGCGGCAATGAGTAAAATTGCTACAAAAAAAACAGCAGGTATTTTAGGTGATGATCTTGCAGTAAATGCAGAAAAATCTTCTGGATTTGCTTCTTCAAGAGAAATACCCGTTTTATGGAAAATAACCAAAGGCTCTTTTATTAATAAACTAATAATTTTACCAATAACTTTTTTATTGAGTTATTTTTTACCGAAAGCGATTATTCCTATTTTAGTTGTTGGAGCAGTTTATTTAGCCTTTGAAGGTGCAGAAAAAATTTATGAATTTCTATTTCATCGTTCTCATAACAAAGAAGATAAAGTTGTTGAAAATTTATCAGAAGATGATGTTTTAGCTTACGAAAACACAAAGGTGAAATCTGCTATTACAGTTGATTTTATTTTATCTATTGAAATTATTATCATTGCCTTGAGTACGGTGATTGATAAACCACTTTCTGTTCAAATAGCTGTAGTTAGTATTGTTGCAATTATTGCTACAGTTGGTGTTTATGGTATTGTTGCGCTTATTGTAAGAATGGATGATTTTGGGTATAAATTAATCAAAAATAAAACCAAAGGTTTTTTATTTACTTTGGGTGCGCTTTTAGTAAAAGCTTTACCTTATGTAATTAGGTTTTTAGCCGTTGTAGGAACTTTAGCTATGTTATTAGTTGCAGGTGGAATATTTTTACATAACATTGAATTTTTACATCATTTATTTGAAAAACTACCATCATTATTATCCGAATTAATTATTGGTTTGGTCGTTGGTTTTATTGCCGTTTTGTTTGTTAACCTCTTTAAAATGGTTTTTAAAAAATAAGGTATTATCTAATTATAACAAAAACAATCCGTTGTATGATCATTTACCATTCCAACAGCCTGCATATAAGCGTAGCAGATTGTTGAGCCAATAAATTTAAACCCTCGTTTCTTTAAGGCTTTACTCATATTATCTGAATTTATTGTTTTTACTGGTACATCTTCTTTAGTTTTCCAATTATTTTGAATTGGTTTTCCATCAACAAAACTCCAAATATACGTACTAAAACTACCATATTCTTTTTGAATTTCTAAATATATTTTAGCATTTGTAACAACAGAATTTATTTTTAACTTATTACGGACAATTCCTTTGTTTTGTAACAATTCATCGATTTTATCTTGTTTATAATCAATAATTTTTTCAGCATTAAAATTATCAAAAGCATCACGATAATTTTCTCTTTTATGTAAAATAGTTGACCAACTTAATCCAGCTTGTGCACCTTCTAAAATTAAAAACTCAAATAGTAATCTATCGTCATAAATAGGTTTCCCCCATTCTTTATCGTGATATTCTATTTCTAAACTACTTGTGTTTTTTGTCCAATCGCACCTTTTTTTCATGTTTTTTTTATTAATTTAAGCGTATCTCAAAGA
>CAYOFS010000026.1:5327-19339 GCA_964403095.1 uncultured Flavobacteriaceae bacterium
GGTATAGCTCCAAGCGATGCCAACGTTATGTGTTAAGAATATACTACTTAATAATTAACTTTTCTGTTTTTGTACCTAAATCGGTTATTATTTTTATAAAATACACACCTTTACTCAAGTTTTGAATGTTTATAGGTTTATTAAATTGATTTTCATTAATATTTTTTATTAGCTTTCCATTATTATTAAATATACTAATTGTTTCAATATTTTTAGCTAAAACAGTTACTGTTTCTTGTGATGGATTAGGAAATATATCTACTTTAAAAAGCTCTTTATCTTCAATACTAACAGCCGAAGTGTCATAAGTAAATTGTTTTGTGGTAAAACCTGTTATTGTATCATCAATAGAATTCCCCGTAAGTTTTATCCAAAATGTATCTCCATTGTTAAATGTATTGGTATTCCATAAATATGAATTAGTTGTAATATCTTCGGTTAAAAGAGAATAAGTGCTTTGATTATCAGTACTATATTCCACTTTATAATTTAATGGATTTCCATCATCTGGATTGTTAACTTGCCATTGAAACGGAATACTTTCATTCCATGCTGTATTGGTATTTATTGTTAAGTTAGGCACATCATAAGAATGTAATAATTCCGTAAACCCATAACCTGTAACAATAGTTCCGTTTACAGTTCCTGTAATGGTTGTTGCGCCTTCGTAAAAACGAAAAGGATTTTGCACTTCAGAGTTGGAGTACAAGGTAGTAATTATAAGGTCTAAATTATTAATTGTTGAGGTTAAATTCCAACTTTGCGAATAACACCTTTGATTGTCTGGCATATACGCAAAAGCTAATCGTTCAAGCTCAAAATCATCGTTTGTATATTGTGTGTTTTCATCTACATAAGCTGCTAAAATTTTAAAACGCTCATCATCTGGAACTTGATCATCATCAGTAAATATATTCCATAAATTTAGATCCATTCCGTTAGATAATTGCATAGAAAACCACTCGTACTGTGTTCCGTCAGATGGGTTTAATGTTCCATATTGTCTATCAATCCAACCAGTACCCGAAATACTTTCGGTAATACCGTTAAAGGTGATGTTTCCTGTAACATCAATTCCTGTTTGAGAATAATAATAGGTGTAATTAGTATATCCTTGTAGCAAATATCCGTCATCTCCAAGTATTAATGGGCGTTTTGTTGTGTCATAATCTAAATCTAAAGTAACATTTGGTGCGTTTGCATTAATTTCATACTCAAAAGGCGATATGATGCCACCAATATATTTGTTTTTCCAAGTTTCAATACCACTACCAAAAACATTTGCTTGAATATCTAACCTGTCGGTTGCCAATGTACTATATGTTAAAAACTTAGTATCATCAAAAAACTGCTGATTATCATCATCGCTTATATTTAATATTCTAAATCCGTCAACACTTCCGTAAGGGAAATAAAAATAAGTAAGCATATATGTGTAATTTTTACCAGTAGTTGCTCCAACAACATGACCAGTTGTGTACCACCATTCCATTGGTTCATTGGCGTGTCTTCCTTCATCAACCGAAAAGGAAACCTGACTTCCTGTTGGTGTATGAGGATAAGTTTTCCATACTTGCGAGTAAGTAAAAGTGCTTAATAATAGTAATATTGCTAAAAATGTAATTTTTTTATTCATAGTGTTTTAGTTATTTTTTTTAAACTCTAAAATTCTTCCAGAAGTCCAAGGTGATTTTTGCTTATCTAATTGTTTTTCAATAGTTAATACGCTTGAATTTAAAGCTTTTAATTCATTAATTATAGGAATTAACTTAGCTTTTAAAATACCATAACCATCACGTTGTTTTTGGCTAATAGCCGATGATGATTGGTTGTGTAAATATATTATATTATTTAAACGTTTATTTATACTCATTGGTGCAGGTTGTGTTTCTTCATAACTTGCTTTTGGTGTTTCTCCGTTAAGATTCCAATTAATTTCGGATAATTGTTTCTCTATTTTAGATAAATTAATAAAAGTCTCTTTTGGGATATCTATAGTTTTTAAACTTAGTAATTTTAGTGCGTTTATTTTTTTAGATAATTCCTTTAAAAAGGAATTTGTTCCCCAAGTTATTCTACTTAGCTCATCTACTTTTTTGTAATAATCTTTAATTTCTGTTTCATTAGAAGCTGGCAAGGTAGTATTATGTAATCTTTTTATGGTAAATTTTTGTTTTTCAGCTAAATTTTCTATTTCATTATTATGGACAATATCCATTTTCACAAAGTAATCACCAGGAACAACTTGAATACCATTACTATGATTATCAAAAGGCTTAAAGTCCTTATTTAAGTGAACAGGATAACTCCTTGTTCCTTTTAAGTTCCATGTTAAACGATTCATACCTTTAGATGCTTTTTTAGTGATTTTTCTAACCTCATTATTTTCATCATCATAAATTGTGAAAATTAAATAAGCTTTATGTTCCTTATTTTCATTATACAATTCTTTTGGGGAAGGCGTTGCAATAGGTGATTTTGATTTAACCAATTCTTTTTCTTCTTTTCTACGTTTTTGTTGTACTGTTTTAGGAATTTCTTTTATGTAATACGTAAATGTAGCTCCAAATTTAGGGTTTTTAGCAAAATATGGCATTGAACCAGGACTTCCTCCACGGTGTTTTTGTGTGTATAATAAAGCATCTTTTATTGGGAATATTTTTGCCTTACCTATATCTAAATCGTTCAATTCACGTAAAGGACTATAATCATCTAAAATATAAAAACCTCGCCCAAAAGTAGCTAATACTAAATCGTTTTCTCGCTCTTGAATTACCATATCACGAACAGAAATTGTTGGAATACCATTCTTTAACTGATTCCATTTTTTTCCTCCATTATCTGAGTAGAAAACACCAAATTCAGTTCCTACAAATAGTAAATCAGGATTTTTAAAATCTTGCTCAATAGTATGCACTGTTCCATTTTTTGGTAAGTTATTACTAATACTTCGCCAAGACTTTCCTTTATCTGTACTTTTTAATATATAAGGTGTAAAATCATCTCTTTTACGATTATCAAAACTAGCATAAACCAAGTTTTCATCATGTTTAGAGGCTAAAATATCACTAACATACGTATATTCTGGTACCGAAGAAAAGTTAGTAGTTTTTTGCCAATTTTGCCCGTTATTTTCTGTCATTTGAATAACACCATCGTCTGTACCAACATAAAGTAATCCTTCTTTCTTAGTAGATTCTGTTAAAGAAACCGCCATTCCGAAAAGGGAAGTGGAAACATTTTTAGCTACAGCATCACTACTCCAATATCTATCCATTACTAACCATTTATCACGAGGTAATTTACGGGTAATATCATCGGAAATCACCTGCCAAGTATCACCTCTATCATCTGACTTAAAAAGTTTATTTGCAGCAATATACAAACGTTTATTATTATGTTTACTTAAAATAAAAGGTGTGTTCCAATTCCATTTATATGTGTCTTCATTTTTTCTAGGTAAAGGCTTGATAGAAATACGTTCTCCAGATTTTTTATCGTATCTAAATAAGTTTCCGTACTGATATTCTGAATACACAATATCAGGATTTGTAGGGTCAATTGCTTGCCAATAACCATCGCCACCAAGTGTTATTGTCCACTCACATTTTGAAATACCATCGGTAAAAAGTGTTTGAGATGGTCCACCCATACTGTTATTGTCTTGCGTACCGCCATAAACATTGTAAAATGGATAATCATTATCTACATTTACACGATAGAATTGAATTACTGGTAAATTGGTTTTATGAATATAATGCTTTCCATGGTCGTAAGTTTCATAAACACCACCATCGCCACCAATTAAAAAATGATTGGTGTTTTTAGGGTTTACCCATATTGCATGATCATCAACATGGCGTTTATTTCCACCTATTTTTGTCCATGTTTTCCCACCATTATATGAAACTTTTGAACGAGTTTCGGTAGCATAAATGGTATTTACATCGGTTGGTGAGCAAACAATTTCACCATAATATTGTCCGCTAGTATTATAATCACTCATTTTTTTCCACGATTCGCCTTGGTCTGTTGATTTGAAAAAACCACCTTTATCCATTGCAGCTTCTACCATTGCATAAATAACATTATTATCTATAGGCGAAACAGCAATACCAATTCCGCCTTTATCCACACTTGGAATCCCGTTAGTTAGTTTACGCCAAGTCTTACCAGCATTGGTTGATTTCCAAATATTAGATTCTGGTCCACCACCAATTCTAATGTGTACATGTCTTCTTCGTTGTTCCGAAGTTGCATACATTACATCAGGGTTTTTAAAATCTATAACTACATTATTTACACCAGTATACTTACTTATATTTAAAACTTTAGTCCAAGACTTTCCGCCATCAGTAGTTTTGTATAAACCTCTATCTTCACTATCGCCCCAAACGGAACCTTCTGCAGCTACAAATACAATATTACTATCTCTAGGATCAATAGCAATCATACCAATTTGACGAGAATTTTTTAAACCCATGTTTTTCCATGATTTTCCACCATCAACAGATTTGTAAATTCCATCACCATAACTAACACTACGTTGGTGGTTATTTTCACCTGTTCCTGCCCAAATTACATTGGTGTTTTTAGGATCCATTTTTAAACAACCAATTGAGTAAGACCCTTTTTTATCAAATATTGGAGTAAATGTTGTACCATTATTTATAGTTTTCCAAATATGACCCGCAGCAAATGCAACGTAATATTCACTGTGATTATTTGGGTTTACAGCAAAATCTGAAACACGTCCCGAAGCAAATGCTGGACCAATATTTCTAAATTTTAAAGAGACTTTAGATTTATCTTTTTTATCTTTGTCTTGCGAAAAAACGTTTGTTGTTAGTAATAGTAAACTGATTAGGAAAATTTGGATTGGTTTCATTTTAGATTGGGTTTTGTGGTGTAAAGTTAGGAATTTTTTTCAATTAATTTAAAAATGAGTTTGCTCTGTTTTTTTTTGATTAAATATGTAAAATAAAAAGATAAAAGCCTTAATTTTAAATAAAAAAACAATTTCAGCAAATAGGTTTTATTAGTTATTGACAGTTTTAGTACTTTTGCTATACTTAAAACAAATAAATGAGCGATAAAAATAATCCACAAAAACAACCAAACAATCCATTACACGGAATAAAACTAGCCGAAATATTAGAGTTTTTAATAGATGAATACGGTTTTGACAAACTTTCAGATAAAATAAATATCAACTGTTTTAAGAGTAATCCTACCTATAAATCGTGCTTAAAATTTTTAAGAACCACGCCTTGGGCAAGAGAAAAAGTAGAACAATTGTATTTAGATTCTATATTTAAAGGTAACAATTAGAGTTTTTAACTATATAATTGTAATTAATAATTATATTTTTACAAAAAAAGAAAAACTATTTCTCTTTATAGAAAAGTGAAAAACGGACTTTTATAATAAAAATAAAACCATGAAAAAAGCAGTACTTATAATTACATTATTCCTTACAGGTTTATTGTTTTCTCAAACTAAAGTTAAAGGAATTGTCATTGATGAAATAGGAGAACCAGTTGCCTTTTGCAATGTAATATTTAAAAACTCTACAAAAGGAACTACAACCGATGAAAACGGTGAATTTTATTTGTCTTCTAAAAAAACATATACAGAGTTGGCAATATCTTTTATGGGTTTTGAAACCAAAATTATTCCGTTAAAAGCGGTTAATTATGATTTAAAAATAACACTTAAAGAAGAAGGCTCAAATTTAAAAACAGTAGTACTTTATTCAGGTAAAGTAGCACGAAAAGGAAACCCTGCAATTGCTCTATTAAAGAAAATATGGGCTAAAAAGCGTAAAAACGGTATTCATATGTTTGATTATTATGAATACGATAAATATGAAAAAGTAGAGTTCGATATGAATAATATTGACGAAGGTTTTAAAAATCAAAAAATATTTAAAGGTATGGAGTTTATCTTTGATAAAATTGATACTTCAGCCGTTACAGGTAAAACATATTTACCCTTTTTTATAAACGAATCTAGATATAAAACCTCAGGTAAAAATAAATTTCCATCACAAATTAGAGATGAGTTAGTTGCTAATAAAAATTCAGGAACTAAAAATAATCAAAATGTAAACGAGTTTTTAAAACAACTGTATGCTGATTATAATGTGTATGATAATTTTATTCGTTTATTTGATAAAGTCTTTACCAGTCCTTTATCAAAAGTAGGTCCTTATACTTACAATTATGTTTTAACCGATAGTGCTTTTATAGACAATAAATGGTGTTATAATGTTACCTTTTATCCAAGACGAAAAAGCGAACTAACCTTTAAAGGTGATTTTTGGGTAAACGACACTACATTTGCGGTTAAAAAAATACAAATGCACGCAAGTAAAAGTGCTAATATTAACTGGATTAAAGAGATTTACTTAGAGCAAGACTTTACTGTATTAAATGATTCGGTGTTTTTATTAAAAAGAGATCATATGATGTCTGATTTCTCATTAAGTAAAAAGGATAATAAAAAAGGAATTTACGGAAGAAGAACTACTGTTTATGATAATTATAAGTTTGATATACCTAAAGATAAAGTTTTTTATAATAAACGAAGTAAGGCGGATTATGATATTAATGTTTATACAAAGAGTGATGATTACTGGAAAAAAAATAGACTAGAGAAATTAAGCGATAAAGAAGTGGGGATTTATGAGTTAATAGACACACTACAAAGCAATAAAAAATTTAAACGTCTATATTCTATAACCGAAATTTTAGCTTCGGGTTATTGGAAATTTATGCCTGTTTTTGATTTTGGACCAGTACTTTCAACTATTGGGAGAAATGATGTAGAAGGGTTGAGATTGCGTTTTGGAGGTAGAAGTTACATTAAAGAATCAGATAGGTTAAGAATTGAAGGATATGGGGCTTATGGGTTTAAAGATCAGAAAATCAAATACGGAATTTCAGGTAAATTTTTAGCCGATAGAAAAAGCAGGTTAGTTATTTCTGTAGGAAATAGAAATGATGTTGAACAATCAGGAGTTAGTTTAACATCATCAAATAATATTTTAGATAGGAGTTTTGCTTCATCAGCTTTGTTTGCACGAGGTGAAAACTATAAATTGACAAGATTAAATATTAGTAATTTAGGCGTAGAAATAAACCCGATTAAAAATTTAAGTTTTAGAGTAGGAGCAACTTATAAGGATATTAAATCTGCTGCTCCAGATAGGTTTAATATTGACTTTTTTAACGATGATGGCAATGTGCAATCATCTTTTAAACAAACGGAATTTGATTTTGTAGTAAAATATACTCCTGGAAGAAAAATAGGAGGTTTTGGTGTGAAACAACAAGTTCATAATAAAGGAAGGTTTCCTGTATTTTATCTTTCTTATACAAAAGGAGTGAAAGGTTTATGGAATAGTGAATTTGATTTTGATAAGTTACAATTTTATTACAAACAACGTTTTCAAATAGGAGGTTTAGGTAAGTTGAAATACACTGTTGAATTGGGTAAAACCTTTAAAAGTGTACCATTATCACTATTAGATGTTGTGCCTGGAAATCAATCTCCATTAAGAGTAGCAAGAACTTTTGACTTATTAGATTACTATGAATTTGTATCTGATAAATACGCATCATTGCATTTAGAACATAATTTTAATGGCAGATTGTTTTCAAGAGTGCCTTTATTAAGAAAATTAAATCTAAGAGAAATAATAGGTGCTAGAGGCGTTATAGGTTCAGTAACCGATGAAAATATAGCGCGAAATGCCTCTACATTTGTTTATCAAGCACCAGAACAAATGTATTGGGAATATCATGCAGGAGTTGGTAATATCTTAAAACTTATACGAATTGATTTTGTATTTAGAGGTAGTCATCGTGATTTACCAGGAGCTACAAATTTCGGTATTAAAGGTGGAATTCAGTTTGAATTTTAATATCTTATATTTTTAATCTAGCGTGAAGTTATGATTATACCAATTCAATAATTTAACTTTTTGTTGCGTAAAGTTGTACTATCTGTGAGGAATATTAATACAGCCAATACCAATTATAAAATCAAAATTTTTACACAAAACATTCATTACAATAATTAAATAATTGTTAGTATATTTACCCATTGAAATCATATGCTAAATATGACACATAATTAAATAATCAATACTTAAATTATTACAGATGAATTACGGAAAAGAGTTTAAAAAATTCGCTACTAAACACCACGGAATTAGTAGTATGCATTACGATAAAATTACAAGTAGTGTAACACCATACATTATAGAAGAACGTCAAATGAATATGACACAAATGGACGTATTCTCTCGTTTAATGATGGATAGAATTATTTTTTTAGGTACAGGAATTGATGATTATGTTGCTAATATTATCCAAGCTCAATTATTATTTTTAGAAAGTGTTGATGCAAACAAAGATATATCTATCTATATAAATTCTCCTGGTGGAGGCGTTTATGCAGGATTAGGAATTTACGATACCATGCAATTTATTAAACCAGAAATCAATACAATTTGTACAGGTATAGCCGCTTCAATGGCTGCTGTTTTAATGTGTGCAGGTCAAAAAGGAAAACGTTCAGCACTACCGCATTCACGTATTATGATTCACCAACCATTAGGTGGAGCACAAGGTCAAGCAAGTGATATTGAAATTACTGCACGTGAGATTTTAAAATTAAAAGATGAATTATATCAAATTATTTCAAAACACTCAGGGCAATCCATAGACAAAGTACATAACGATAGTGATCGTGATTACTGGATGAAAGCTGATGAAGCAAAAAAATACGGTATGATTGATGAAATATTAGTTAGAAAATAATTGGTAGTACTTATTTTAAAGACAATACATTATTAAAAACGTAACAACTAACCTTGCTTAACTGCAATTAATTGAATTAAACATCAACAGATTGCTTTGTTGCACTTGTAATTATAGATAAATGTCAAAAGAAAACGAAATATTAGAATGCTCTTTTTGTGGGCGAAAAAAAGCAGAAACCAATTTATTAATTGCTGGTTTAGATGCTCATGTTTGTGATAGATGCATTGAACAAGCACACGGAATCGTTATTGAAGAAGTAATGAATGGTGAAATAGATACCAAAGGCTCATCTGGCGAATTAGTTTTACGTATACCAAAAGAAATCAAAGCTTTTTTAGATGAATATGTTATTGGTCAAGATCAAACCAAAAAAGTAATGTCCGTTGCAGTTTATAATCACTATAAACGTTTATTACAAAAACCAACAAAAGGAGATGATGTAGAAATTGAAAAATCTAATATTATTATGGTTGGTGAAACAGGAACAGGTAAAACCTTAGTAGTAAAAACCATTGCCAGAATGTTAAACGTTCCCTTTGCAATAGTTGACGCAACAGTTTTAACCGAAGCTGGTTATGTTGGTGAAGATGTTGAAACTATCTTAACACGTTTATTACAAGCAGCCGATTATGATGTGAAAAAAGCAGAAAAAGGTATTGTTTTTATTGATGAAATTGATAAAATTGCACGAAAATCAGCAAACCCATCTATTACTCGTGATGTTTCTGGAGAAGGCGTACAACAAGCCTTACTTAAATTGTTAGAAGGAACAGTAGTAAATGTACCACCAAAAGGAGGAAGAAAACATCCAGATCAAAAATTCATTCAAGTAAATACACAAAATATTTTATTTATTGCAGGCGGAGCATTTGATGGTATTGAACGTATTATTGGGCAACGATTAAATATGCAAGCAGTTGGTTATTCCGCTTCCATATCCGATGATAAGGTAGATACCGAAAACCTTTTACAATATGTAATACCAAAAGACATACGTGATTTTGGTTTAATACCCGAAATTGTTGGTAGATTACCAGCGTTAACTTACATGTATCCTTTAGATGCTAAAACCTTACGTTCTATATTAACCGAACCAAAAAACTCTTTAATAAAACAATACACAAAATTATTTGCAATTGATGGTATTGAACTTAAAATAGAAGAAAAAGCTTTATTATTTTTAGTAGAAAAGGCATTAGAATATAAACTTGGAGCTCGTGGTTTACGTTCTTTATGTGAAACTATCCTTACTGATGCTATGTTTGAATTACCAGGAACTGAGATAAAAGAATTAATTGTTACAAAAAAATATGCCGAAGGTAAATTAACTAAAACGGCGGTTAAAAAACTAAAAGCAGTTTCGTAATTGTTATATTAAAAACAGATAGGTAGAAAATATCAAGAATTAAGTTTATTCCTCCCAAATATTTATAGAGATAGGAAACGGAATAAAAACTTTTTATTATGATTAACAGAACCACCATAGATCAAGTATTCGAAACCGCTCGTGTTGAAGAGGTGATTGGTGAGTTTGTACATTTAAAAAAAGCAGGTAGTAATTTTAAAGGTTTAAGTCCATTTGTTGATGAAAAATCACCATCATTTATGGTGTCACCAGTTAAACAAATTTGGAAAGACTTTAGTACTGGTAAAGGCGGAAATGTAATTTCATTTTTAATGGAACATAGCCATTATACTTATCCAGAAGCAATACGTTATTTAGCAAAAAAGTATAATATTGAAATTGAAGAAACCGAACAAACAGACGAGCAAAAGCAACAACAATCAGCTAGAGAAAGTATGTATTTGGTTTCTGAGTACGCAGCAAAATACTTTCATAATATTCTTTTAGAAAATCCAAAAGGAAAAGCCATTGGATACTCATATTTTAAAGAAAGAGGTTTTACCGATGAAACCATTAAAAAATTTCAATTAGGGTACGCTTTAGATCAATGGACAGCTTTTACCGATGAAGCGATAAGACAAAAATATAATATTGAGTTTTTAGAAAAAACAGGTTTAACTATTGTAAAGGAAACCAAACAATTTGACCGTTTTAAAGGACGTGTTTTATTTCCTATTCACTCCATGAGTGGACGTGTTTTAGGTTTTGGAGGTCGTATTTTAAAAATAGATAAAAAGGCGGCAAAATACCTAAATTCACCCGAAAGTGAAATCTATCATAAAAGTAAAATTTTATACGGTATTTACCATGCAAAACAAACCATTGCAAGGGAAGATAATTGTTATTTAGTAGAAGGTTATACAGATGTTATCCAATTTGACCAAAGCGGTATTCATAATACAGTTGCGTCATCAGGAACAGCATTAACCGCCGATCAAATTAGATTGGTTTCTAGATTAACTAATAACATTACCGTGCTTTTTGATGGCGATGCAGCAGGAATTAGAGCCTCTATTAGAGGTATTGATTTAATATTAGAACAAGGCATGAATGTAAAGGTAGTCGCCTTTCCCGATGGTGAAGATCCCGACAGTTTTGCAAAGTCTGTAAGTAGCGAAGAACTTAAATCGTATTTAACCGATAATGCACAAGATTTTATTCAGTTTAAGGTTTCGCTACTATTAAAAGATGCTGCTAATGACCCAATAAAAAAAGCAGGATTAATTAGAGATATTGTGCAAAGTATTGCCAAAATACCAAGTGCAATACAACGTGAAGTGTATGTACAAGAGTGTGCTAATATTATGCAAATATCCGAAAAAGTGTTATTTGGAGAATTAGCACAAATAATAAGCAGAAACAATAAAGAACAAGGTAAATTCACATCAAATAAACCTTTAGAAATAATCAAGGTAGAAGAACCTAAGTATATAAAAGTAAATCAATTAACTATTTTAGAAAAACATTTAATCGAAATACTTTTACTTTATGGAAATAAAGAAACTGAGTTTATCGATTTTATTGATGAAGAAGATGAAAACGGTGAATTTAAAATCGTAAAACATAGTTTTAGTAATACTGTTTCTAAAGAAATATATAAGCATCTTCAAGATGATGAAATTGAATTCACCAACAGTACTTTCCAATCCATTTATTATGATGTGATTCATCAATTAAATCAAGACGAATGCATATATATAGATAAATTTATTAACCATGAAAATCCTAATATAAGTATGACTGTTAGTGATTTACTAATGAATGATGAACGTTATACTTTAAGCAATTGGAAAGCGCAAAATATTTATGTTAAAACAAAAGAAAAAGCACTTTCAAAATTAGTAATGGATGCCGTTTATAATATTAGACGTATTCTTATAGATCGAAAAATAGCCGATATAAAAACAAATATATTAAGTTCTGAACATCGAAGAGAAGAACTAGAACTAGTAAGGGATTATACCGCTCTAAAACAACTTATTTACGACAAATTAGCAAGAGTTGTTTAAGACTAATTACTTCAATTTAATATTATTTATTTTTTTATACGATGATTGAATACCATGAATTAAAGCAGAACTAAAACCTTCCTGTTCCATTTTATTTAATCCTGTAATTGTAATGCCTAAAGGTGTTGTAACCTTATCGATTTCACTTTCAGGGTGAGATTTATTATTAAGTAATAAAGAGGTTGCACCTCGAACAGTTTGAGCTGCTATTTTTTGAGCCTCTTCGCTTTCAAAACCAATTTCTACACCAGCTTGCATGGCTGCACGAATATATCGTAATGCAAAAGCAATACCACTCGCTGCAAGTACCGTAGCTGAACCCATTAATTCATCATCAATAAATAAAGATTCGCCTAAAACTGCAAATAATTCAGCTACAATTCCTTTTTCTTTTTCAGATGCATTATTAGTCGATATACATGTCATTGATTCTCTTATAGCAACTGCCGTATTAGGCATTGCTCTAAAAAGCGTTACATTATTATTTATCTTTTTTTCTAAATCATCTAATTTCACACCTGTTATAGTAGAAATAACAATTTGGTTAGTTAACGATGTGGAAATATCATGTAAAACATCATCTAACTTATGTGGCTGAACACATAACCAAACAATATCTTTATCTATTACCGCTTGCTTATTATCATCAGTAATATGTACCCCTAATTTTTTATAAGATTTAAGCGACTTATAATTGCGTTTTGTTAAGGTTAATTCGTTTGGTTGTACAACTTTCGATTCCAATAAACCATTCGCAATAGATTTTCCTAAATTTCCAGTACCAATAATTGTAATATTCATAGTAATATATTTATTGTAAAAATACTAAAAAAATATTGTACTTTTGATTCAAATATTCAACCAAGTATGGTATTAAAAATAGGATTAGGATTAATTTTTGTTATTGCAGTTTACTTTTATAAAAAAAAACTTAGAGATGTTCATAAAATATCCTACAATCAAGAGTTGTTAAATCTTGTATATACAGATATTGATTTTTTAAAAATATCAACTAGAACACTTGATAAATTCCCTGTAAAAAAAGATGAAGACCTTAAAAAAACAGCTTATAACAATTTTTTTAAACAAATCAAAACACTAACCGATAGTAAAGAGTCTGTATTAAAAATAGATATTTATACAATTTTTCTAGAAAACCCAAATGTTACTGTTTTAGAAGCCTCTTTTGGGGTTTTGTATTTTGAAGATGGAAATATTCTACCTATTAAATTTAAAAAATCAAGTGCTATTTTTTCTTGGATATTAAGTTTTATAGATGGTTGTGATATTTCGATTACATCTTTCACACCAAATGATTATAAAAGAACTATTATTTATGATTTTGATAAAGGTAATCCTTTTATAGATTCTGGTACTTGGATTTACAATAATGCCCCTAAAAAATATATTGATGAGCATAGAACAATTTAGAGATTATTGTTTAGCAAAAAAAGGAGTGACAGAATGCTTACCTTTTGACGATAAAACACTCGTGTTTAGGGTACTTACTAAAGTTTGCTTTAACTTCTTTAGTTTCTTATGAGTTTAGTGTAAATTTAAAATGCAATCCTGAAAAAGCAATTGAACTAAGAGAAAAATTTAAAAACAGTATAATCCCTGGCTATCACATGAGTAAAAAACATTGGAATACAGTTTTTCCTAATATTGATTTTGATACTGCTTTTTTTACTGAATTAATTGACCATTCGCATAACTTAGTGGTTGCAAAAATGACTAAGAAAGATAAGGAATTACTGTCTAATATGT
>CAYOFS010000027.1:0-18815 GCA_964403095.1 uncultured Flavobacteriaceae bacterium
GCGTAGTATTTTTTAGTCTTTAATCTTTGGTTTTTGGTCATTTATTATCTTAATTTATTAGCCAAAAGGCAATAGTTGTTAGTTTAATTTTCATACAAATCTACCTCAGCATTTGGATGAAAAAGATATTCTTTTTTTGTTTTTATTTCCATACATTTATAGCGAACTCTTCTCTTTGCTCCTTTTATAAATATACGTTTATTATGTACAAACTTACTCTCTAAAGGGATTTCAAATATATAACTCTTATCGGACTTTTCATCATATTGCTTTAAGGCAAATGATAATTTAATATCCGAATCGGTACTTGCTTTAGGGTTACGCATATAGTTTGCCAGTATCGGCATTAATTCTCTTGGGAAAATTTCTGGCTTAAAAAAAGGAAGCATTAATTCTTGAAAACTCATTTTCCATTCAATTCCATGAGGTTTGACTCGTTTATATTTTTTGTGTGTTACTAAATGTGCTACTTCGTGAATAAAAGTGATTAAAAAACGATAATTATTTAAGTCGTTATTTATCGTGATTTGCATTCTTCCATTTGCTAATGGTCGAAAATCACCATGCCTTGTTTTTCTTTTGTTTTTAATAATTAAAGAGAATTTATATTTACGTAGTAAATTTTCTACTAAATCAATTGATTCTTTAGGTATGTATTTGTGTATCAAATTAAACTCACTCATCTAATTTATTTTACTATAAATGGTTTAATTATTTGTGTTTTTTCTGTTTGAACTTTTAAAAAATATGTTCCATTACTTAAACTTGAAATATCAATATTATTATAATTGTTTGTTTTTTTATTAATTAAAACCTGACCTGTAACATCCATAATTTCTATTTGTTTAATTGAATAATTCCCAAATTCAATAGTTAAAATTTTTGAAGCAGGAACAGGATAAATAATCAATTCATCAGTACTTATTTCATTAATCGATGCTGTATTTTCAATTAAATCAATAATTCCGTTATTATTAGAATCTGCACAAGTGTTCTGTAAAAACCATGTGTTTTGTCCAGTTTCAAAATCAGTCCAAGTAGTTGAACATTCATATGCGAAGTCGCTTTCGGCTCTAGTTATTATTGGCGTATCAGTTACTTCTAAATCTGTAAGAAAATTATTATCAATTTGCACAACGCTCCCATTTCCTAAAGCTATATTTTTTGCTGTTAAATTGTTATTAAACGTATAATCTGCTAAAGCATGTATTATACGATTTATCACAAATACATCTAAAGCATCATAAGGCTTATAATTGTTAGTATGCAAACCTGTATAGCTAACATGATGATTGGCTGAATAGGTATACGTCTCATCAATTCCGTCATTATCACTATCGTAATCATAGGTTTGAGCACTTGAAAAAACACGAATAAAATCTTTTTCAGAATCAGGAATGTTTATCATTTCAAACATACCTCGAATTGCTCTTTCATCCGTATTCCAAGTACTTCCGTTTTGTCCATTAGATAAATCATCATTACTAATTTCTACAACCAATTTAACATCATTTGGATAATTAGCTAAATCATTTTCAGTTACCATAAGACTATACCAAGGTGCCAACATAAAAATAAACCTTCCATTACTTCCCCAATTATAATTAGCTCCAAATAATTCATTACCTAGCCAAATTGTTGCGCCTCCACCATAAGAATGCCCCATTAAACCTACTTGAGTTGTATCAATCCAATCGGAATAGGTTTGTGTACTTTCGACAAACATATTTAAGGTATTTTGATAACTTGAGGCTATATTTCCAGGATTGGTATTATTAACATGAACAACTGAATAGCCTTGACTTACCAAAAAATAAAACAATTTTTCATAGGTGTTAGCGTACATTCCCCAACCCGAATTGAAAAATATGGTTGGTCTTTGAGTTGGAGCAGTATTTGTGTGATAAAAAGTAATTACTCCATCATTTGCTACATCATTAATTACATTTTCTGTAACAATATTATGAGTCCCCCAACTTCCATATCCCGTAGATATTCCACCACTTTGGTCGTTCAAATTAGTATACTCTGTTTGAGCAAATAGTGTATAAAAAGGTATTAATAAGATTAATAATAAAAAATGATTTTTCATAATAATATGGTCTTTAAGGTGTTGACCTTGATACTTGCAATACTTTGCCATTATAAACTTTATTTCCTGTCAGGGCAAAATTAGCAATATAATCTGCCATTTCTTTGGCTGTTATTGGTGCTTGATAATCTGGAAAAGCTTCGGCTAACATCTCTGTTTGTACTGCTCCAAGTGCTAGTGTATTAAAAGCAACGCCTTTTTCTCTATATTCTTCGGCGAGTAGCTCGTATAATGTGATAACAGCACCTTTTGAAGAGCTATAAGCTGATAAACCTGCAAATTTTACAGAGCCTTGAATTCCACCAATACTACTTATGGCAATAGCATGAGAGTTGTTTTTCATAAATGGTAAGCAAATTTTTGTAAGTTCGGCTATAGCAAAAACATTTACATTATAAACCTCTAAAAAATCTTGATATGTTGTTTCTAAAAATGGCTTATGTGCCAACTTACCTGCATTATTTATTAAAATATCTACCTGTTTCCAATTATCAGAGAGATATTGATTTACTTTAGCTAAATCTTTTTCAATAGTGATATCAGCCTCTAAAGTAATTACATTATTAGGTGCATTTTTTAGTGTTGCAAGATTTCTAGAAAGTGCTAAAATTTGATAATTTTTACTTGCAAAATAGTTGACTAGCTCGAACCCAATACCTCTACTTGCTCCTGTTACAATAATATTTTTCATTCCTGCTTATTTTTTTGCAAGATATAAAAATACTTCTAAAAATACTAATCCTTTTTTAAAGTCAGAACTACTTTTGTTCCTGCTTCATTTTGTGATAAATCCGAAATAAAAACATCCACTTTATCATGATACATTTCATTAAGAATAGCGATACGTTGTTTGATATTTTGCATTCCTTTTGATTTGTTTTTTTGTTGATTTTCAGATTTTAGTTCTTTCGATTTTTTTCTACCAATTCCGTTATCACTAATGATTATTTCTAAAGTTTCATTGTCTTTTTGTTTCATTTCAATTTTCAACAAGCCTTTTTCTTTTTTGTAACGCAAACCGTGCCAAACAGCGTTTTCCACATAAGGTTGCAACAACATTGGCGGAATTTGAAACTCATTTATTTTTACATTTTTATCAATTATAAATTGATAATCAAACTTATCATCGAATCTTGAATGTTCTAACTTTAAATACAAACCTAATAAATCAATTTCTTGTTCTAAGGGAATAAAGTCTTGTTCGGAATTTTCTAAAACACTACGCATAAGCGTAGAGAAATCGGTTAAGTAGCGGTTCGCAGCACGTTCATCATTGGTTGCTATAAAACTATTAACTGAGTTTAAGGCATTAAAAATAAAATGAGGATTCATTTGACTTCGTAACGATTTTAAAGATAATAAATTATTAGCCAATTTACGTTGTTTATTACTTCTAAACATATAAAATAAACTTAACAACAACAATAATAAACCACCAATTAACGAGTAGATAATTAATTGCTGACGCCTACTATTTGATACACTTAATTTATAATTTGTGTCATGTAAAGCTCTGTCTTTTTCTAAGCTCAAAATCCTATTTTGCTTATTTGCAATATCCTTACTAATCGCTTTTGCTTTTGCTATTTCTTTTTCTTTATTTTCAAACGAAAAATCGACTAGTTTTGATAGTTTATTATAATTAGATATGGCATTTTTATCATCACCAATAGCTGCATAAACTTCTGACAATCCACGGATAGCTTCTTTTTCTGTTTCTATATCTTTTGAAATATTAGCTTCTGTTGCACTTTCGGACAAATAACTAATTGCCTCTTTATATTTTTTTTGTTTTACTAATGCTTTTCCAATATCATATTTTACTTTTGGCTTGGTTAAAACTTCTTTTTCATGAGTTTTAATTACATTAATATCGTTTTCTTCTAATTTTTTTAAGGTTTTTTTTCTGAATTGTATTTCTTCTGTAACAAAATTACTTTTTGCATAAAAATCTGCCGCTCTATTTGTTTGTGTAATGCCTTTATTTCTACTTTCCCTTTTAGCTGATTTAATGGAATTTGACATATATGTGTTTGATTGTGTAAATTCTCCTTTCAGACTTAACACCTCAGCTAATTTTGTGTTAATTATTGTTATTTTAGGTGTTACTTCATGTTTTTTAGCAAGTAATAATGCTGACTCTAAATAACGAATAGTTTTTTTATAATTTTCGTCCTTTTTTTCTAAAGAAGCCAGTCCTTCAAAAGCATTTATTTTTTGAAAAGGAATTGCCTTTTTATTATTTGAGATTTCAAAAAATAACTTTTTACTCTTATCATAAAAAGAATTTTTATAATATGCTTTAGCCAGTTTTAGCTGTAAAAAAATATCTTTAGGGTAAGATTTATAGGCTATTAAATAATTACTTTGTGCTAAATCAAATTGTTGTAATTGATAAAAAGCATCTGCTAATACCTCATAAGCTCTTGCTGATTTTTTTTTATTTGAAGTAGCTTGTAATGCATTCTCTACAAACTGAATACTTTTTAATGGTTTTTTCTTTGTATAATAATTAGCAGAATCTAACATTGTTTTATAAGAAGAGTTCATAGATTTATTTATTCTTGAAGAACTTTTAACAACTTCAAAATCATCATAAACTTGATATTGAGAACTGCCATCATAAATAAAGTAATCTATTTTCTCTCCGTTTTTATACAAATTTATCTGATCGCCTTTTTTTGCTCTTACAGAAAACCGCCCATTAAAATCGGTTACATCTTGATCTCCGCCCAAAATTTTAACTGTAATTCCTTGTAGCCTTTTACCTTGTTCATCTTCAACAAAGTCAGAATATGTATGATACCTTTGTACAGAATTTGTTTCTTGCGCATACATTTGCATAGACGCTATAAAAAATACAAGAATAAGTTTTAATTTCATTTTTATTTCATTTTCAAAACAAAACTACAACATTTATAAGTGTTTAAAAAATTCAATAATCTAAAAAAGCACCTTATACATTATATAAATAAGTAAAAAAATTACTTTACGCATTCAAACATCTAGTTTACTCATTCATTTACTTCGTTTACTCATTTTGACTTTTTTAAGGATTAATTTGCTCTTAATTTTGAAGGAAATTTAAAACCATAAATCATGAAAACAACAAAATTAATTTTATTAATTGCTTTAAGCTTAAGTCTGTTTAGCTGTAATGCAAAAACAGACAACAAGAAGAAAAATGTTAATTATTTAGCTATTAACAAGACACCTAAACCTAAAAAATCAACTATAAAGGTTGCTTTACTTTTAGATACGAGTAACTCAATGGACGGCTTAATAGACCAAGCAAAATCACAATTATGGAAGATTATTAACGAACTTTCATATGCTAAGTGCGAACATGTAACTCCTAATTTAGAAATAGCTTTATACGAATACGGAAATAGTAATCTAGAAAAAAATGATGGTTTTATAAGACAAGTAATTGGATTTAGCTCTGATTTAGACGAAATATCGGAACGCCTTTTTTCTTTAGACACTAATGGCGGTAGTGAATTTTGCGGCGCTGTAATCAAATCATCTTTAAATGAATTAAATTGGGGAAAGAATGACAATGATTTGAATATTATATTTATTGCAGGTAACGAAGCGTTTACACAAGGTCCTATTTCTTATAAAAATTCAATTGCCGATGCTGTTGAAAAAGATGTTGTTATAAATACTATTTTTTGTGGTGATTATCAAAATGGGGTTTCAGGAAAATGGAAAAATGCTGCCGCTTTAGGAAAAGGAGAATATTTAACAATCAATCAAGACAAACGTATTGTACACATTTCAACACCTTATGATGATGTAATTATTCAGCTTAACAAAAAACTTAACAAAACATATATTAGATACGGAAATCAAGGGTACAAAAAAATGAACTTACAAGCTACTCAAGATAATAATGCTTATGAAATGAGTGAAGAAGTTGTGGTTGCAAGAGCTGTGAGCAAAAGTTCCAAAGCGTATAATAATTCTTCTTGGGATTTAGTAGATGCAAAAAAAGAAAAGAATTTTAGCTATGCAAAAATTGACAAAAGCACATTGCCAAAAGACCTTCAAAATAAAAGTACTGATGAAATAAAAAAACATGTAACTAAAAAAGAGAATGAAAGAATTTCTATTCAAAAAGAAATTCAAAAAATAAATCAACTGCGTAAAGAGTACATTTCAAAACACAAAAAAACAAATAGTGATGATGAGTTAGAAAATGTAATGATTAATGCAATAAAAAATCAAGCTAAAAATAAAAATTATACTTGGTAGGTTAGCTGTTCAAAAAAAACCTGAAAATTCATTAATAAATTTTCAGGTTTTTTTTACAGTAAAAACTAAAATCACTATCTAAAATTTCTATTTATATTAGGACAAGCAGATGCTCTTGCTTCTTTACAAAATAAATCAATTCCTAAAGATATTTGATGAAAACCACTATTATCAAATACAATTTTACCTAGACTATGCGTATATGTATAAGAAAGCATTACATTTTTGAAGTTAATACCAACTATAGGTGTTATTTGTGATAATGCTTGAATTTTATTCCCTTCAAAACTTCTACGGTAAGTAACTGCACCCCAAAGCGTATTGCCTTTATCCATTTCTTTATAAGCCTTAAGACTTATATCACCAATTATCTCTCCAGTATACTCAACGTATTGAACCATTGTTGAAGGCTCAAATGATACTCCACCTGATTTTTCATTTTCGAAAAACCAACCAGCAGAAAACAAGTAACGTCTTAAATTTAAAGATTCATAAGTCCTATTTTCCAAATTCCTTGCACTTAATAATAAATTTTTAATTGTTAAATAAGCAAAACCTGTATTATAATGATAAGCCAAACCAAAATCGGCATTAAAATAATTTTCAGATTCAACTAAACCTGAAATAACTTGATCTGGAGCTTCTCCAGGAAGAATAAAATCAGTTTGATCTAATTTTATTGCAGAATACATTCCTGAAATAGCAAAAGATAACTGATTAAAATTTGCTCCACCCATATCAACATGATACGCTATAGTTGCTTGTGCTCCTATTTGAGAGTGATTTCCATTGGAGTCGTTAAAAACAATTCCTCCCATACCTAATTGTGATTCGCCTGAAAGTCTTGAATGATAGCTCAAGGTCTGTAAACCTGGTGCATTATCAACTC
Source organism: uncultured Flavobacteriaceae bacterium (assembly GCA_964403095.1). Classification (GTDB taxonomy): domain Bacteria; phylum Bacteroidota; class Bacteroidia; order Flavobacteriales; family Flavobacteriaceae; genus S010-17. The sequence continues at coordinate 7,239 of CAYOFS010000027.1, forward strand.
CAGCCCATTGCTTACCAAAAGAGCCTCTTAATTTAGCACAGTTACCAATACCAGCTGCCGCAGGATGCAATAAATATACATTATCTGACAAGTAATCAAAATAGATTGGAATTGTTTCTTGTGCGTTTGAACGGTTTATAAATGTCAACGCAAATAATAGAATGGTAATTTTAAGTATTTTCATCTGTTTATTTTATTTTTTAATTCGGCATTATAGTCTTTAAATTATTATTTATATCCGAACGTTTGTCTTAATTATTTGTTATTAATAAGCTAAAATGCCCTTTTCTAATTATAGGGTGTCCTTTGTGATTTGTCATTTCCGCAGTAAACCAATACTCACCTTCTGGCGCTGGTTTGCCTTCATATAAACCATCCCAACCTTGATTTAAACCTGGTTGAAATTGATTCATTAATTTACCATGGCGGTCAAAGATATAAATTTTTTCTAAAGGAGTGAAATTTATTCCTTGAACTTTCCAAATATCATGACGACCATCTCCATTTGGAGTGAAAAATGGACTAAACCCAAAAACATCAATTATTTTGGAAACAATACCACAATTATTCATTTCTTTTATATAAATAGTATGTACTCCTGGTGAAACATTAATTAAATAAGGTTCTTCTTGATATGGACCATCAACGCTGTCTATTGCATATTGATAAACGCCATCACCATTAACCGATACTTCAATAATAAAATTTTCTTCTTGCCAATATTCATCCAAATTAAATTGAATATCACTTGCCAAATCTGCTGGTAATAAATGTACAGTTTTAGTTGTTACGCAGCTATTTACATCATTAGTAGTTGCTGTTATTGTATAATCACCTTGCTGTGTTGCATTTAAAATTGTTGATGTACTTAATTCATTTCCTAAATCATCTTTCCATGAATACACATAATTACCTTCCATGTTTTCAATTTCAAACTCAACCGTTTGAGGTAATAGATTAACACAAATATATTTAGTATCTTCTACAATATCAAAAATAGGATTTTCAATTACTTGAATAAAAAAAGATGTTGTAGTGTAACAGTCTTCTTTTTCTACATTTTCTAATCTCACAAAAACCTCCTCTAATTCAAAAGGTTCTTTATTGATGTAATTTAAGGAGTAAGGCGTGATTTTAAAATCGGCATCTACTTGTGATTGATGAAAACTAATATTAATTTGTGTTTCATCTTGTCCGTTTAATAAGTCTGCTATTAAAGTGGATAAATCAAAGGTGTAAAACCCATCATTATCTTCTTCATCACACACAATCCAATTTGAAATAATAGCTGAATCTGGAGCCCTAATTACTTGTATATTAAATGATGATGTTTCAAAACATGTTGAAATTGTACTGTTTTCCATTCTGACAAAAACCTCTTCAGCTATAAAAGGATTTATATTTGTATATAATAAAGGTAGCGGCGATAAATTATCATTTGCATTATCTTGAGTAAGATGGAAGCTTATAATATATTGATCAACATCTTGTCCGTTATAAATAGTCTCTTTTAAGCTCTCTAAATCAAATTCAGCAAAGCCATCATTATCATCATCACAAATTACCCAATTCTCAAGTGGAGTAATCACTGGGTTATCAATTACATTAATTTCAAATTGAGTAATACTAGCACAACCAATAAAGGTAACATGCTCTATGGAAACATAAATGATTTCAGTATAAGCCGTTGTATTATTATAAGATTCAGGTGTATTTATTTGTTGAGTTAAAGCAGCGTCTTTAAAATATGTAAACACATAATTAGTTACATTTTCTGTATTGGCAATTTCAATTTGATTTACAGTTAAGTCAAATGTATTAAAACCATCATTGTCATTATCACACAATTCATTTTTTGATATATCATTTAATTTAAGGTTAGAAATAACATCTACGTAAGTTATTATACTTTCATCTTCTGCCAAGTCATCACAAATATCAGAATCTACTTGAACTTTATAAGTACTAGTTCCAATAGTATTTGAACTTATAGTTAACTCACTATTAGTTTCTCCAATAATTTCAAGGTTATTCTTAAACCATTTATATGTTGCGTCAATATTATTATTACCTAAGGTTGTTGTTAAAACATGATTATAATTAATACAAATAGTTTCATCATTTTCCAAAGTAACATTACATACTATAGAACAATCAGATTCTCCAGCATCTGTATTATTAACATTTGTTTGTTCAAAAGTTAAAGTGCCTTGAGTTCCTGCAAAATTTGTAATTAATATTAAATAATATTCCCCTACTTGAGTATTATTAATAGTTAAATTTTCAATAGAGTTCCCTGAATAACTACAATCAACAGTATTAACTGCTGTTAGACCTCCTTGACAAGGCGTTACGGGATCATTAAAAGGTCCATAACAAATAAAATCTACATCAATTCCATTTCCAATATTATCTACTTGAGAAATTTGTAATTGCATTGTACCTGCATTTTGAATTTTCAACAAACTCCATGACGGATTCGGTTGTGTTGACAAACATCCATAATCAGGTCCAACCTCAGCTGAACCACCATTTATAACGGTCTCTGGCGAACCGAAATCGTTACAAAATGGCACTGCATTACTACAAGAGTCTTGTGAAAATACAGAGTAACTTATTAGAGATAATAAAAAAATAAGATATAGTTTATTCATTTAAAAAAATATGTTGCCAAATATACATAAATAACGTTTAAAACAAACAATATATTATATCAAAATTATTCATTTATAATAACCAAACTAAAATGCCCCTTTCTTATATATGGATTTCCGTTGTGATTAGTCATTTGAGCAGTAAACCAATATTCGCCTTCTAGCGCTGTTTTTCCATTATAAATTCCATTCCACCCTTGATTTAAAGCTGGATAAAAAATATGAATTACTTTACCAAACCTATTAAAAATAGTGATTTTATCCTCTGGCTTAAAAACAATTCCTTGTACTTTCCAAATATCATTAATACCATCATTATTTGGCGAAAAGAATTTTTTAAAACCGATAGTTGTAACTTCTTTAGATGTAATACCGCAATTATTCATTTCCTTAACATAAACTGTATGAAAACCAGGCTGTATATTTAATAATATATTGCTTTCTTGATATATTCCATTAATATCATCAATAGCATATTCATATATTCCTGTTCCAGTAACTACTACTTCTAAAGAAAAATTGTCTTCTTGCCAATATTCATTTATGATTAAATCTACTATTTCAGCTGGCTCTACAGCTAATAAATGTACAGTTTTAGTTGTTACGCAGCTATTTACATCATTAGTAGTTGCTGTTATTGTATAATCACCTTGCTGTGTTGCATTTAAAATTGTTGATGTACTTAATTCATTTCCTAAATCATCTTTCCATGAATACACATAATTACCTTCCATGTTTTCAATTTCAAACTCAACCGTTTGAGGTAATAGATTAACACAAATATATTTAGTATCTTCTACAATATCAAAAATAGGATTTTCAATTACTTGAATAAAAAAAGATGTTGTAGTGTAACAGTCTTCTTTTTCTACATTTTCTAATCTCACAAAAACTTCTTCTAATTCAAAAGGTTCTTTATTGATGTGATTTAAGGAATAAGGCGTGATTTTAAAATCAGCATCTACTTGTGATTGATGAAAGCTAATATTAATTTGCGATTCATTTTGCCCGTTTAATAAGTTTGCTGTTAAAGCAGATAAATCAAAGCTGTAAAAACCATCATTGTCCTCATTATCACAAGTTATCCAATTATTTATTTGAGTAGCTATTGGAATCTTAAAAACTTCAATTTCAAATGAGTTTATTCCAAAACAACCAGTATCCACATTTACAAAACGCATCCATACCACTTGTGAAGCCACCGTATTACTATAAGGCAAGACTAACGGACTTTGACCTAAATTTGCCTCAGCTTCTGATAGATAATAACTAACATCAAAATTAGTCGCCAAATGATTTACTAATACTGAATTTTGAGAAAAATCAAATACTTCTACTCCATCATTATTATCATCACATAGATAAATATCACTTAATGCAGGCAAAGTAATATTTTGAAAAACTAGAAGATCAATGTCAAATATACTAAAGCATTCTGTAGCTATATCGGTTAACTTGATAAAAACAGTTGACGTAGTTCCGTTATAATTAGATGGTGCTTGTATATTATTAACCCCTAATTGAGCATCGCTAATATTATCAAAATAAGCTACGGACACATTTTGACCTGCAATAATTAAACTCTCATCTTGTGTCAAATCAAAAGGAGCTATTCCATTTCCACTAGGATCACAATTTACATAATTCAAAGTCTGCCCATTAGGCAATTCGTTATTTGGAGATTCGTAAAAATTGGCTGTGCCAGTCCATTCCAAAGAGAAAGGGCTATTACCAATAGGTCTATCAATTACGAAGTAATATGTTTCGTCAGCTTGTACTGTTAACCATTCTACAAAACTATCACCATCAATGCCTGGACCTTCGCTAAGTTCGTCATCAGAGGTATCTTTCATACCTGTTAAATTATTGCCTTGACTTGCCGCTAATGGGTTTGTAGTAGAGCATCTAATTGAATTTCCTAAATTATCACAACTTACATTAGGTCCAAAAACAAAAAAATCATAATCTTCATTAATACTGGTACTATTAGGCGTTAAAACAAACCCTAAAGTTCCACCTGACGCAACGGTTACTTTAAACCAAAAAGTGTTATGTTCTTGACTTCCACAATTATTTGCACCTGACAACTCTTGAGTTCCAAGACCATTAACATCAACATTAATATCGCTATTTCCACAAACAACAACATTACCAACACAATCATTTGGAAGTTGGGCATATATTGAAATCGAAAATAAAAAAAACACTAAAAAATTCTTCATAAAAAATAAATAAACACAAATATAACAAATAAACTTCAGTAAATTTGCAATTTACTAATTGAAATCACGCCAAAACAGATGTTAAAAATAGAACAAACAGCAGTAGAAACTATAATCAAATTTGTTTCAAACAACATACTAACCGAAGGTAGTTTTGAATACAATAATATTGACGATGCAAAAAATTCTAATTTAGTACAGCAATTGTTTTACTTACCTTTTGTCAAAAAAGTATTTATTTCGGCAAATTTTATTGCTGTTGAGCGTTTTAAAATAGTTGAATGGAGCGAAGTTACAACTGAACTAAACCAAATGATTAGTTCTCACATAGACATGCATGGTTCCGTTTTTAATGAAGAAGAGAAACCAACCAAAGTTGCCATTCAAGTCTATACGGAAAGTACACCAAACCCTAATGTAAATAAATTTGTTTCTAATAAATTACTTTCTAAACAATTAATAGAAATTAATAGAAAAGATGATTTAACTGAAGCTCCAATTGCAAAAGCGTTATTTGAGTTTGATTATGTAAATGAAATTTTTATATCGGATAATTATATTTCAGTTGCGAAAACAGAGGAATATGATTGGACAGAAATTATACCTGAATTAAGAGGTTTTATACGACTATACCTACAAGAAGGTAAAGAAATTGTAACCGATAAATACATATCAAAAGATGTATTGATACAAGAAAGTATAAACCAAGAAGGAGCTACAATTCATAGCGGTATTGCAAAAGAAATAATTGCGGTTTTAGATGAATATATTAAGCCTGCTGTAACTGCTGATGGCGGAAATATCATGTTTAAATCTTATAATGAAAAAACCAAAATATGTTCGGTAGTTTTACAAGGCGCTTGTAGCGGATGTCCTTCCTCAACAGTTACCCTAAAAAATGGCATTGAAGCTACATTAAAACAAATTTTACCTAATAAAATTGAAAGTGTGGTTGCTATTAATGGATAATACCAATTACACTTTGAAGTATAAGTATAAAAAAAACGATTATAATTATTTATAATCGTTTTTTATTTTGAATAAAAGTGGATCTAATCAACTAAAACCCAAGAACCTTTTTCTAACAAAGGTATTGCTTGTTTATATTTAACCGTTTTACTTTCTCCACTCATTACATTTCTAATCTCCACTTTATCATTTCTACCAATCTTACGTTCTGTACGTATAATTGTTTCGGTTATTTGTGGTTGTTCTTGCTGATTGGTTTGTACATTATCTGAAGGATTATTAAATTCCGCCTTAGTAAGCTTTACTTTTTCTCTTTTTTGCTCCGTAGCCTCACTTACTTGATTCGGATTCTGATTTGGTAATTCCCCCTTAAATAAGAAAGACAAAACTTCTTTATTAACCGATAAAAGCATTGATTGAAACAACTTAAAAGATTCAAACTTATAAATCAATAATGGATCTTTTTGTTCGTATTGAGCATTTTGAACAGATGTTTTTAGGTCATCCATTTTACGTAAATGATTTTTCCAAGAGTCATCTATAATAGATAATGATACATTCTTTTCAAAATCATTTATTAAAACTTTTCCCTCACTTTCATAAGCGTCTTTTAAGTTAGTAACAACTTGAATAGTCTTTGTGCCATCGGTAAACGGAACAACAATTCTTTCGTACTGATCGCCTTGTGTTTCATAAACATTTTTAATTACTGGATATGCCGCTACAGCGTTTCTAGCAATTCGTTCTTGATAATGTTTATATACTACATCAAATAACTTATCCGTTAACTCTTCTTCTGTTTTTGCATTGAATTCTTTTTCTGTAAAAGGAGATTGGGTAGATGAAAAACGGATTAACTCAAATTCAAAATTAGAAAAATCACCTTTAGCTTTATTGCCTGTAATAATGGCATCACAAGTGTCAAAAATCATATTTACAATATCTACTTGCAAACGTTCTCCGTAAAGAGCATGACGTCTTCGTTTATATACAACTTCACGCTGTGCATTCATTACATCATCGTATTCTAATAATCGTTTACGAATACCAAAGTTATTCTCTTCTACTTTTTTCTGCGCTCTTTCTATGGATTTAGAAATCATAGAATGCTGAATTACTTCACCTTCTTTCAGCCCCATTCTATCCATCATTTTAGCAATTCTTTCCGAACCAAATAAACGCATTAAACTATCTTCTAAAGAAACGTAAAACTGTGAAGAACCTGGGTCTCCTTGACGACCAGCACGACCTCTAAGCTGCCTATCTACACGCCTTGAATCATGACGTTCTGTCCCAACAATTGCTAAACCACCTGCGGATTTTACTTCGTCTGATAATTTAATATCTGTTCCACGACCAGCCATATTGGTTGCAATAGTAACTACGCCTGGATTTCCTGCTTGCGCAACAATATCAGACTCTTTCTTATGTAATTTTGCATTTAATACATTGTGAGCAATATTTCTTTTGTTTAACAAATTAGATAAATACTCCGATATTTCAACAGAAGTTGTACCAACTAAAACTGGTCTTTTCTGATTAACCAAACTAGCAACCTCATCAATTACAGCATTATATTTCTCTCGTTTTGTTTTATAAATTAAATCTTCTCTATCTTTACGAATTAAAGGCATATTAGTTGGGATTTCAACAACATCTAACTTATAAATATCCCATAATTCTCCTGCTTCGGTAATTGCTGTACCTGTCATTCCTGACAGTTTTTTATACATTCTAAAATAATTCTGTAAGGTAATAGTTGCAAAAGTCTGTGTAGCATCTTCAATGTTTACGTTTTCTTTTGCTTCAAGTGCTTGATGTAAACCGTCTGAATATCTTCTACCGTCCATTATACGACCTGTTTGTTCATCAACAATCATTACTTTTTCGTCCATTACAACATAAGCAGTATCTTTTTCGAATAAAGTATAGGCTTTTAATAACTGATTTAAAGTGTGAATACGTTCTGATTTTATAGAAAATTCTCTATACAAATCATCTTTAGCTTCTAATCTTTCCTCTGGGGTTTTTTCTGATTTTTCTATTTTAGCAACAAGTAAACTAATATCTGGCAAAACAAAAAAGTCACTCTCGTTATTTTTTGATGAGAGGTAATCAATTCCTTTATCAGTTAAATTAATAGAATTATTTTTTTCATCGATAGAGAAATATAATTCTTCATCAATTTTTGGCATCTCTCTGTTATTGTCTTGCATAAAAAACTTCTCTGTTTTTTGCAATACCTGTTTTATACCTTCTTGTGATAAATATTTTATTAATGCTTTATTTTTTGGTAAACCTCTAAAAACACGAAATAATTTAAAACCTCCATCTTTTTCATTACCATTAGCAATTTCTATTTTTGCTTGGCTTAATAATTCAACTAAATAATTTTTTTGCTTATTTACTAATTCACTTACTATAGGTTTTAATTCATTATACTCATGAATATCTCCTTTTGGAACAGCTCCAGATATAATTAAAGGCGTACGAGCATCATCAATTAAAACCGAATCAACTTCATCAATAATAGCATAATTATGAGGTCTTTGCACTAAATCTTTTGGTGAATTTGACATGTTATCACGTAGATAATCAAATCCAAATTCATTATTAGTACCGTAAGTAACATCCGAATTATATGCTTTTCTTCTTTCATCAGAATTTGGCTGATGCATATCAATACAATCAACTGTTAAACCATGAAACTGAAACATTGGTCCCATCCAAGCAGCATCACGTTTTGCTAAGTAATCATTTACTGTTACTACGTGAACACCATTTCCTGTAAGTGCATTTAGATAAACTGGCAAGGTAGAAACTAATGTTTTTCCTTCACCTGTCATCATTTCTGCAATTTTACCACTATGTAAAACAGAACCTCCAATTAATTGAACATCATAATGAATCATACCCCATGTTACAGGAGTTCCTGCAGCGTCCCAAGAATTTTTCCAAATAGCTTTTTCTTCTCCGTCTAAACTTACAAAATCTTTTGTTGCGCTCAACTCTCTATCATAAGGAGTTGCATTAACTATAATTTCTTTATTATTAGTAAAACGTTTTGCTGTTTCTTTCATAACAGCAAATGCTTCAGGTTCAATTTCTTTTAAAACACTTTCGGAAACTAAATAAGACTCGTTATTTAAGGTGTCTATTTCTTCGTAAATAGACTCTTTTCTGTCAATATTAGCTGTATCTGATTCTTTTTTTAACGCTTCAATATTATCTTGAATTGTTTTGGTAGCGTCCTTTATTTTTTGCTTGAAATATGCTGTCTTTGCTCTTAGCTCATTAATACTCAAAGCTTCCATTTCTGCATCAAAAACATGCACAGCCTTAATGAAAGGCTCTAAGTCTTTTAAGTCCTTCTTAATTTTATCGCCAACAAATATTTTAATAATTGAATCTAATATACTCATAGTGTATTTATATTTTCCTCTATTTTTAATTAAAAAAAAAGGTGTTATTTTAATTTTGTACAAATGTACATATTTGGTCGTTTGCTCAAAACTATTTTAAGCAAAAAAAAAGTCTCATTGGAGACTTTTTTTAGTTTTATTAATTTTAATATTCATCTTCGTTCCAAAGAAAATCTTCTTCCGTTGGGTAATCTGGCCAAATATCTTGAATTACATCATATGATTCGCCTTCGTCTTCTAGAGCTTGTAAGTTTTCAACAACTTCTAACGGAGCTCCTGTTCTAATTGCGTAATCTACTAATTCGTCTTTTGTAGCAGGCCAAGGTGCATCGCTTAAATATGATGCTAGTTCTAATGTCCAATACATAGTTTAGGGTGTTATTTATTCGTTTTGCAAAATTAATTTTTTAGTTGGAATACACAAGTTTTTACAAAACTTTTATTTTAATGAACTTTTCACCAACTCACTATATTATTTTCTTGGTATCCAAGCAACTTCTATAGCTTGATTATCAATAGACAATTTTCGTGCCAACACAAATAGATAATCGGATAATCGGTTTAAATAAGTAATTGTGATTGCACTTATATCTTCCTCTTCACTTAAGTTAACTGTTATCCTCTCTGCTCTACGGCAAACTGTTCTTGCTATATGACAATATGACACCGTTGCATGTCCTCCAGGTAATATAAAATTTGTCATGTTTGGCAAATGCTCATTCATTTTATCCATTTCCTGCTCAAGAAACAACACATCATCATTATTTATTTTAGGAATATTCAATCGTTCTTCACCGTTTTTTAATAATTCTTTATTTTTAGGAGTTGCAAGCATAGATCCAAGTGTAAATAATTCATTTTGAATTTTCACTAAAACATCAAAACTATGCTTATCTATTTTTTGATCTCTAATTAAACCAATATATGAATTTAGCTCATCTATAGTACCATAAGACTCAATACGTAAATTATATTTTGAAACTCTTGTTCCTCCAAACAAAGATGTTTTCCCCTTATCACCTGTTTTTGTATATATTTTCATTTCGCTGTTTATTCGTGTAATTATTAATGTCTTCAAATGTTTATTTTAAAAAGGCTTCTAAAACAAACTCCTAAAACAATGTTTTATGTAAAATTTAAAATTCAAAAATACGCTATTTAGTTAAATTTGTAAAATATTAATTTTAGTAATTGAGATGAAATACATAAATATTGTATTTTTACCTTACTAATGCAAAGAAATTCAAAACATAAAAGTAATTTAACTGAGGTTAATGGCATTAAACAGCCTAGTAACATTAATAAGATTAAGTTAAATAGAAGTAAACAGCCTTCGGTTAAAACGTTTATTACCCAAATTAAACTTGGAAACATTGCTTATTTAAGTAAAGCAATCACCTTAATAGAAAGCACAAACTTAAAACATAAGCAAAAAGCAAGTGAAATTATTAATGCATGTTTGCCTTTTGCGAATAAATCTATCCGAATTGGAATTACTGGTGTTCCTGGTGTTGGAAAAAGCACTTTTATCGAAGCTTTAGGAAAACACTTATCTAATAAAGGTAAAAAAATTGCCATTTTAGCAATTGACCCAAGCTCTTCAATAAATAAAGGTAGCATATTAGGTGATAAAACTAGAATGGAAGATTTAGTAAAAGATGTAAATGTGTATATAAGGCCTTCGCCTTCTGGAAATTCACTTGGAGGAGTTGCACGAAAAACAAGGGAAACTATTATTTTATGCGAAGCTGCTGGTTTTGATACTGTTTTTATTGAAACTGTTGGTGTTGGACAAAGTGAAACCGTTGTGCATAGTATGGTGGATTTTTTCTTACTATTAAAACTCGCAGGAGCTGGAGATGAGTTGCAAGGAATTAAACGTGGTATTATTGAAATGGCTGATGCTATTGTAATTAATAAAGCTGATAATGAAAATAAGCAAGCCGCAAATCTAGCTAAAATTGAATTTTCAAGAGCTTTACATTTATATCCTTTAAGAGATGATAAATGGCTGCCAAAAGTTACTACATGTTCTGCTTTACATAATTTAGGAATTGATTCTGTCTGGAATATAATTAGTGATTATTTTAAGCATATCAAGGCAAATAATCAATTTGATATAAAAAGAGCGAAACAAAATGAATTTTGGTTACTAGAAACTATAAACCAACAATTAATGGATCGGTTTTATCAGAATAAAATAATTGCTTCCTCTTTAAAAGAGGAAATAATTAAAATTAACAAGCAAGAAACATCGCCTTTTAACGCTGCGGAAAGACTACTTAAACTATGGTACATGAAATTTACAAA
>CAYOFS010000028.1:0-18662 GCA_964403095.1 uncultured Flavobacteriaceae bacterium
TTGATTTTGATACAATTCTAAACAGGAATGAGATAAAAAAGTATGAGTTTGCCCTAATAAATATTTTTTACCTAAAAATATAACGTTCACGAACACCATCAAGGTTAATCATTTCTAAGCGTATTGGTTTTTTACCAAGATAAAGAGAGATTACTTGTTCAACCTCATCGGCTGAATTTACTTCAATACCATTAATATTCGTAATAATATAACCGTCTTTTACTCCATAATTGATTAAAAGCTCATTTTCAATACCCATAATTTTGACACCATTTTGAATATTATTATCTTCCAATTCCGTTACCGATAAATCAACTAATCTAAAACCTAGCTTTGACTTGGTCAATTCTTTTTTATCTAAGGTTACAGTTAGCTTAATTTCTGTTTCATTTCTGAACAAAGTAACTTTTACAGTATCGTTAGGTTCTTTAGAACTTAGATATCCTGTTAAATCGGCAAAAGAAGAGATTTTAACATTATCAATTTTAGTAATAATATCATCGGCTTTTATTCCAGCTTTACTTGCTCCTGAATTTTTAGAAACAGCACTTACATAAAAACCTTCAGAAATACTAATATCAAGTTTTTTAGAAATAGCGCCATTAAGCTCGCCTCCTACAACTCCTAAAACAGCTTGTTGCACACTACCATATTCTAATAAATCTTCTACTACTTTTTTAGCAATATTACTTGGCACTGCAAAAGAATATCCTATAAACGAACCTGTTTTAGACGAAATTGCTGTATTAATACCTATCAACTCTCCTTTAGTATTCACTAAAGCTCCTCCACTATTTCCAGGATTTACAGCTGCATCGGTTTGAATAAATGATTCCATGTTTTTATTGCCTTTTAAATCTCTTCCTTTAGCACTTATAATTCCTGCAGTAACAGTAGATGTCAAATTATACGGATTACCAACTGCTAAAACCCATTCACCAATTAAAACATTATCCGAATTTGCAAAAGTTACAAATGGCAACTCTGTCGCTTCAATTTTCACTAAAGCAATATCACTTTTCGCATCTTTACCAATAAGCTTAGCTTTATATTCTTTTTTATTATTCAAGGTTATTTGAATTTCCGTAGCTCCTTTGATAACATGATGATTGGTAATAATATAACCGTCTGATGAAATCACAACGCCACTACCTGTACCAACTTGAGCGTATTTTTTACTTCCGCTACCTCTTCCATAATAGTATTCAGCATAAGGGTCTCTAACCGTTTTAACGGAAGTATTTTTAACATGAACCACAGCGTCAACTGTTTGTTTTGCTGCTTTAGTGAAGTTCAAACTGCCTTCTGGTGCATAAGCTACACCTTGTACATTGCTTGTTTGTACTATTGCTAATTTATCTTTGTCATTACTCTTAATTTTAATTAATTGCTTTTCATTTTGAAAAAACAACAAGTAACTTCCTAAAGATATTACACCCCCTAAAACAGATACAATAAATAATTTTACTAAATTTTTCATTTTATTTTTTTGATTAATTTAAGAAACCATGATATTACTTCTAATATAACTCAAAAATATAAAATTATTGTAGTACTAAAAACTTGTTAACGCAATTTTAACTAGGTTTAACATTTTTTAACAACCGTTAATAACTTTACTAAAACAATTTAGAATATACCTAATAAATAGTTGAAATATTCTCAAATTTGTTACTCATTTTATACAGAATAATCATTTTATGATGAATATAAAAAATACCCTTAAACAGAAGTATATTATATTCCATAAATAAACCATAAAACCAAAGTAGATGAAAAAACATAATTTTAGCGCAGGTCCTTGTATCTTACCTCAATCAGTATTAAAAAAAGCATCCGATGCTGTTTTAAATTTTAACGGATTAAACCTTTCATTGATAGAAATATCTCATAGATCAAAAGGTTTTGTTGATGTAATGGAAAAAGCCAGATCTTTAGTTTTAGAATTATTACATTTAGAAAATAAAGGTTATTCTGCTTTATTTTTACAAGGAGGAGCAAGTTTAGAGTTTTTAATGATTCCTTATAATTTATTGAAAATTGAAGGAAAAGCAGACTATTTAGATACAGGAACTTGGAGTACAAAAGCAATTAAAGAAGTAAAAAATCTTGGCGACGTTACTGTTGTTGCGAGTTCAAAAGACAAAGATTATTCATATATCCCTAAAGAATACACCATTAGTCCAGATGCAGATTACTTTCATTGTACAAGTAATAATACTATACGTGGAACTCAAATGAAGAGTTTTCCAAAAACGACTATTCCTTTAGTTTGTGATATGAGTTCCGATATATTTTCTAGAGAATTAGATTTTTCACAATTTGACGTGATATATGCAGGAGCACAAAAGAATATGGGACCAGCAGGAACAACACTTGTTATAGTTAAAGATGAACTTCTTGGTAAAACAGGACGAAGTATTCCAAGTATGCTAGACTATCAAATACATATTGACAAAGATAGCATGTTTAATACACCTTCTGTTTTTGCAGTATATGTTTCTATGCTAACTTTACAATGGCTAAAAGATCTTGGTGGCGTAAAAGCAATTGAAAAAATCAATAATGCTAAAGCGGAATTACTTTATAGTGAAATTGATAATAATCCACTATTTAAAGGAACAGCTGCAAAAGAAGATCGCTCTTATATGAATGTAACTTTCTTACTAACCGATGAAACTAAAGCTGCAAAATTTGATAAAATGATCGAAGAAAATGGAATTAACGGCTTAAAAGGGCATCGTTCCGTAGGTGGCTATAGAGCAAGCATGTATAACGCCTTACCTTTAGAAAGCGTTCAAGTATTGGTTGACCTAATGAAATCTTTATAGAAAAGCTCACGTTCCGTATTATCGAAGGTAAATAAACAATTACACAAATAAACATTTCAACATTTTAACAAATAAACATTTTTCAAAATGAAAGTATTAGCAAACGATGGAATAGCACAAACAGGTGTTGACCAATTAGAAAAAGCAGGTTTTGAAGTAATTACAACAAATGTAGCTCAAGATCAATTAGAAGAATATATCAATGACAACAATATTGATGTTATCTTAGTTAGAAGCGCAACTACTGTTAGAACAGAATTAATTGATGCTTGCCCAAGTATTAAAATTATTGGTCGTGGCGGTGTTGGAATGGATAATATTGACGTTGAATACGCTCGTGATCAAGGTTTACATGTTATAAACACTCCTGCAGCTTCATCACATTCTGTAGCTGAATTAGTTTTTGCTCATTTATTTGGAATGGTTCGTTTTTTATATGATTCAAATAGACAAATGCCATTAGAAGGCGAAACAAATTTCAAAGGCTTGAAAAAAGCCTATGCTAACGGAAAGGAACTAAAAGGAAAAACATTGGGTGTTTTTGGTTTTGGACGTATTGGTCAAGCAACAGCAAAAATAGCTTTAGGTGTTGGTATGAAAGTAATTGCCTTTGATCCTTTTTTAGAAGAAACAGATCTAACATTAGATTTTTTCGATGGACAAAAAATAAATTTCAATATTAAAACAGTTTCAAAAGAAGAAGTCTTAAAACAAGCTGATTTTATAACCTTACACGTTCCTGCTCAAAAAGAGTACGTAATTGATGAGGCAGAAATCAAAGCTATGAAAGATAGCGTTGGTATTGTAAACGCAGCTCGTGGAGGCGTTGTAAATGAATACGAATTAATACAAGCTCTAGAAAGTGGAAAAGTTGCTTATGCAGCTTTAGATACCTTTGAAAATGAACCAAAACCAACAATACAAGTACTTATGAACAATCACATATCATTAAGCCCTCATATTGGAGCTGCTACAGCAGAAGCACAAGATAGAATAGGTAGCGAATTAGCAAGTCAGATAATTAGCTTATTAAATTAATTACAAAATACTGACTATATAAACACATAAAGCTAATGGCAATAGTTAAACCTTTTAAAGCTATTCGTGCTACAAGAGATAAAATAGCACTTGTATCTTCTAGACCATACGAATCTTATTCTTCAACGGAATTAGGAGCACAACTTGATTTTAATCCGTTTTCTTTTCTACATGTTATTAGCCCTAATTACCATGGACATCAAAAAATATCAACCGAAGAACGCTTTGCTTTAATTAAAGATAAATACAGTGAATTTAAAGAAAAACATACGTATATAGAAGAGCAAAAACCTGTTTATTATATCTATCAAAAAACAACAGCCACATCTAGCTATATAGGTATTATTGCTGCAACAAGCACGCAAGACTATAAAGATAATATTATAAAAAAGCACGAAAAAACATTAAAAAAGAGGGAGGTTTTATTTAAAAATTATCTAAAAGCTATAGGCTTTAATGCTGAACCTGTACTACTTACTTATCCTGATAATAACAAAATAGATGCTATCATTGCTAAATACAAAAAGCAAAGAGCAGAATATGAATTTACTGCTGAGAACAACAAATCACACCTGCTTTGGATTATAGATAATGAAAATGATATTAAAGCAATATCGGATGAATTTAAAAAAATAAACGCAATCTATATTGCAGATGGTCATCACAGATCAGCGTCATCATATTTACTATCTAAAAGCCTCCAAAAAGAAAATCCAAATCACACTGGAAACGAAGCATATAATTTTTGCTTGAGTTATTTAATTTCGGAAAGCAATTTACAAATATCAGAATTTAACCGATTAATAGTAGACTTAAATGGCTTATCAAATGAAGATTTTTTAAAAAAACTTGCTAAGAATTTTAAGATAACATTACTACCTAAAAACACATTAACGCACAAACCTACCAAGACACATAGTTTTAGTATGTATTTAAATAATGATGTGTATTTAATTGAATTTCAATCTAAAAAAGCATTTAAAAGCTCTCTTCACGAACTAGACTCTCATATACTTTATAAGTACGTAATTAAAAAAATTATTGGCATAAAAGATTTAAGACATAGTAAGCAAGTTGTATATTCTGATAGCAGTAAGGGACAACTATTTTTAAAAGAACAAGTTCAGAAAGGGACTTTCAAGGTCGCTTTTGGCTTGTTTCCCGTATCGATAGAGCAATTGAAGAATGTTGCTAATGAAGGCTTAAAAATGCCTCCAAAATCGACCTACATACTACCTAAACTAAGAAGCGGAATGTTAATTTATGAATTTTAGAAGAAAGTATTCATTCAATAATACCGATTTAATTTCAAAATACGCTAAATGAATTTAAAATATTTTTTTTTTCAATCTTTGAATTTTAAGCATCGTTTGTGCTATGGCTTAAATTTTAAGTGACGAAAAACGGAAAAAGATGAATAATTTATAGCGTATTTTGATGTTGAATTGGTATAACACAAAGCTACTATGTAATATGACGACATTTAGATAAATACGCAAGACTGATTGATATAAATGAATTACCAAAAATCAAATTACTTTAATCACCTGCTTATTTAATGACCAACCTAACAACTCAACGATTACACAAATAAACGCTTCAACAATAAAAAAGAACAGATGAAAGAATTAATTCACGAAACAAAAATCAGAGTTCGTTATAGCGAAACAGATCAAATGTCGTATGTATATTATGGTAATTATGCGCAATACTTTGAAGTAGCTCGTGTTGAAACTTTGAGAAGTTTAGGTTTTTCATATAAAGAATTAGAAAATCAAGGGATTATGCTACCTGTATTAAAGTTAGAAGTTAACTACCATAGACCAGGTAAGTATGATGATTTACTTACAGTGAAAACAATTATAAAGAAAAAACCAAGCGTAAAATTTGAATTTCATTTCGAAATTTATAATGAACAAAATGAATTAATCACTACTGGCTTCACCTCTTTAGTATTTATTGACATGAAAAAAAACAAACCTACTAAAGCTCCTCAAAGTATATTAGATTTTTTTTAAACTTATTGATATCATTATCTCTACTGAAAACCAGATCAATAAATAGCATTACAAAAACAATCTATTTAACCCACATTATACCAATTCTATTTCAAAATGCGCTAAATAAATTTGAAATATTTTTAGGTTTTACAATCTTCAAATTTCAAGCATTTTCAATTATAGCAGGTAGTTTGACTTTGTAATAGAAAATTTGTGAATAATTAGGGTTAAAACTATTGTTTGTATTTTGCTTCAATTTCTTTAACCAAATCTAACGACAAATTTGGCTTAACCACTCTAACAATATCATTTATCTCTCCTTGATTATATAAAATTGTTTTTGCAATATCATAACCCGAACTAGAAATATTATACTTAACAGAAATCGTTTTTTCTTTAAATTTCTTCCAACTAATAGAATTTTCTAATAAAAAATAATATTCATCTTTATTACTACGTGAACGCAGAATGGTCTTACTTATCTCTTCAACATCAAAAAACTTATTTACTCTAATAGTTGCTATTTCACCGTTTTTAATTTTTCTATTAATATTAAACTCAAAACCTTCTTTAGCGTAAAAGTCTAGAATATCATCAATATCCATATAACTATTAATTCTTTTTAAACGCAACCCATAAAAACGAGTTTTACCTATTTTCACCTCACATTTTGCAGCATCAACATTAAAATTTTTAGCTTTATTTAATTTTTTATTTATACGCAAAATATCTTCTAATGAGCATGGCATTTTAGTTATTACCACAATAGAATTTGGTTTATCCTCATTTTTAATATCAGAATAATACATAGCCAATGGGTTAGGTATATCAATTATCATTGATTTAGGAAATAATTTACTACCAACAGGGCTAACTCGCTCTTCTTTAGTTAGCTTACCTAAAAAGTTGTGCTTTTTCATAATATTATGATTTTAATGAACTCACAAAGTAAGCAAAAGACACTAATTACACAAGTTTTCAATTCAATATTTTATAAAAAATTTCACATATTAAACTGTAACTTTTTCGCATCTTTGTGTACTAATTGTATAACTTATGAAAATACATCCAATAGAAACTGGTAATTTTAAACTCGATGGAGGCGCAATGTTTGGTGTTGTACCAAAAGCTTTATGGCAAAGAACTAATCCATCTGATAATAATAACCTTATCAATATGGCTATGAGATGTATGCTAATAGAAGACGGCAAGAGGCTAACACTTATAGATACTGGCGTAGGAAATAAACAATCGGATAAATTTTTTGGCTATTATTACCTTTATGGTGATTTTACTTTAGATAATTCTTTAGCAAAAATAGGTTTTCATAGAGATGATATTACCGATGTTTTTTTAACTCACTTACATTTTGATCATTGTGGAGGAGCTATTCAATGGAATAAAAACCATACCGATTACGAACCTGCTTTTAAAAATGCTAAATTCTGGACAAATAAAAATCACTGGGATTGGGCTACAAATCCAAACCCAAGAGAGAAAGCATCCTTTTTAAAAGAAAACATAAATCCCATAGAAAAAAGCGGTCAATTGAATTATGTAAACCTAGACAACTCTAATTATGTGAAAAATTCTGAATTAGGTTTTGATGTTTTTTTAGCTGATGGACATACCGAAAAACAAATGCTACCTCATATCAAATACAAAGGTAAAACCATAGTTTTTATGGCGGATTTACTACCAACTACTGGTCATATTCCATTACCCTATGTTATGGGTTATGATACAAGACCATTGTTAACAATGAATGAAAAAAAGCTTTTCTTAGATAAGGCTGCAAATGAAGAATTTTTATTATTTTTGGAGCATGATTCCGTAAATGAACTATGCACTGTAAAACATACCGAAAAAGGCGTTCGTTTGAACGAAACTTATAAATTTAACGAAGTATTTAATTAAAACAATAAACAAATGAAATTTAACAAATTTATCTTAGCTATTGGAATTATCTCCATTGCTTTTACTGGTTGTAAAACCACAAACACAGCTACCACAACAAGTGTTGCTGCAAAAATGATAACTTCAGAAGGAGCTGTTGCAAAAGGCGCATCTTTAACCGATGAACAAGTACTTTCTTGGCCACATATGGATATTCAAAAAGACGGAGTTCCAGGTATGAGTACTGATAGAGCGCACGAATTTGTAAAAAACAAAAAGGCAACAGTTGTTATTGTTGGTATTATTGATTCTGGTGTTGATATTGAACACGAAGACTTAAAAGATGTCTTATGGACAAACCCAAAAGAAATTGTTGGTAATGGTAAAGATGATGACAACAACGGATATGTTGATGATATTCATGGTTGGAATTTCTTAGGAGGAGAAAAAATATCAACTCCTGAACAATTAGAAATTACACGTCTTATGGTAAAATTAAAACCTATATACGATGGAAAAACAATTGACCAAGTAACCGATAAAAAAGAATTTGAATTTTATCAAAAACTAAAGGCTGACTTTACTACAAAATACCAAGAAGCAGCTGGTCAAAAAGCTTTTTACACAGGCCTACATACTACAATAAGTAAAGCAAATGATTTCTTAGTTAAGAAATTAGGGAAAGATACATTTACAATGGAAGAAGTTTCTAAATTTGCTGAAGAACCTGCTGTTAAAGGAGCAATGATGTATCTACCTAGAATGCTTTCAGGAAAAAGAACTTTAAATGAGGTTCTTGAACAAATTCAAGGAAGAATTGACCATTTTGCAAGTAGTGCAGATATTATGTACAATGTTGATTTTAAAGGAAGAGTTACAGGTGACAATCCTGATAATTGGAATGACAAACATGGTTACGGAAATAATTTTGTACATGGTGGCGGAGCAAAAGAACTACACGGAACTCACGTTGCTGGTATTGTTGGAGCAAGTAGAAATAATGGTATTGGTATGAATGGTGTAGCAGGTTATGTAGAAATAATGACTGCAAGAGCTGTACCAGATGGTGATGAATATGATAAAGATGTTGCAAAAGCAATTAGATATGTTGTTGACAATGGAGCTAAAGTTGTAAACATGAGTTTTGGTAAAGCATATTCACCTCATTCAGAATGGGTTTACGATGCTTTTAAATATGCTGAAAAGCATGACGTACTACTAGTTAAAGCTGCTGGTAACAATGCAGAAGATATTGATCTACCTAGCTATTTACATTTTCCAACAGATTCTCCAGAAAATGGCGAAACTGAAATATGTGATAATATTTTAACCGTTGGCGCAATGACACGTAATTTTGATGATAAATTAGTGTCCACTTTTTCCAACTACGGAAAAACAAGAGTAGATGTTTTTGCTCCCGGTTCTGAAATTTATTCTACAGTACCTTTACATGACCAATATAAATCAATACAAGGTACTTCAATGGCTTCTCCTGCAGTTGCTGGTGTTGCTGCAATGGTACGATCTTATTACCCTAAATTAACAGCTAAACAAGTTAAGTATATCATTATCAATTCTGGTATTGATTTTAATGGTGACGTTATTGTACCTGGAACAAATGGAGAAAAGAAAAACTTTAAAGAGCTTAGTGTTGGTGGTAAAATACTTAACGCTTACAATGCTTTAGTTATGGCTGATAAAATGAGTAAATAATAAAAATTTTAATTGTTTTCTTATACCAATTACACTTTAAAATATAATTGGCATACTAAAAACTAAACATTTTTAAAAACCGATGAAAATATTTCATCGGTTTTTTTTATGACTTCTACATACGCTTCCATTTTTCAATTTGCTTTAATGTAATTCTACCTCTTGCTTTATACGCAGCGCTTTCATTAATTATATTCTTTACAATTATCATTTTTAATTCATCGTGAACCCAATTTTCTGTTTTACCTAAAAGAAACAAAATTCGCATTGAATATGCTTTTATAGCAACTTTATGATTAGAAATAATCCAATCAAACGCTACTTCTATAAGTATTTCTTTTTGCTTACTTGTTATAAATTGTTTTTTGTTATTTTGTTCCGTTATTAGCTGAGTGATTTTTGCTGTAGAACGTACTGCTCCACCAAAATGAACCCTTTTCATATTACTAACAAATACATCTAAAAAAGGCGTAATAAAATCAACATTCTCTTTCACTACAAATTCTAAAACCCAGGCTGCTTTTAATGACACTTGATTGTCCACATCAAAAACAATATTAATTAGAGCTTTCAAATTTGTTGGATCTTCTAAAACTAATTTAGCAACACGCATTCTGTTTTTACGTAAAGCAGATACTTTTTCAAGTTCAATAAGCATTTTTTTCACATTCATTTACATGATAAAATTCAAGAATACAGATTGTTTCCTTATTAGTTTTATTACTTTTGTAATTATCAAAACAAAGGTACATATTTGTACTGAATAATTTTATCTCTTTACAAATGAAGGTTCTTATCTTAACTTACTACTTTCCTCCTGCTGGCGGCTCTGGAGTTCAGCGATGGTTGAAGTTTGTTAAATACCTTGGTCAATTTGGTATTAACCCTGTTGTTTACACCGTAAAAAATGCTAATTATCCAATAATTGATTGTAGCTTAAATAATGAAATTCCTAAAGGAATTGAAATACTTAAGCAGCCTATTTTTGAACCAAATAATTTATTCTCTATATTCGGAAAGAAAAATAAGCAAAGTGCAGGTTTTTTAAATCCTAAACCTTCTATATTTGATAAAATTATGCAATATATTAGAGCAAATTACTTTATTCCTGACGCTCGTAAATATTGGATAAATCCATCTGTAAAATACTTAAAAGTGTATTTAAAAAACAATAAAATTGATGCTATAATAACAACTGGACCACCTCATTCTGTTCATTTAATTGGTCTAGCTTTAAAAGAAAAAACAAACATTAAGTGGATAGCCGATTTTAGAGATCCATGGACAGATATTGATTATTTCAATCAGCTACCATTGACGAAAAAATCAATTAAAAAGCATCATAAATTGGAGCAACAAGTACTCAAAGCAGCAAATCATGTTATTGTTGTTGGAGATACTATGAAAAATAATTATATTAAATTTAATAAAAATACACATACAATTACTAATGGCTTTGATGATTTTAAAAATACTTCAAACACTCAATTAGATAGTAAATTTAGTTTATTGCATATTGGCATGTTAAATTCCGATAGAAATCACTCAATGCTTTGGGAAATTTTAGCTGAGTTAATAATGGAGAATAACAATTTTAAAAAGGATCTAGAAATAAAATTAATTGGTAAGGTTTGTAATGAAGCTATTCAAGAAATAACCAAAAACGGACTTTTAGCTAATTTCACAGCTATTAATTATGTTAAGCATGAGAAAGTTATTGAATTTCAAAAATCTGCTCAAGTATTATTACTATTAATCAATAATGTACCTAGCGCAAAAGGCATTATTACAGGCAAAATATTTGAATACTTACAAGCAAAACGTCCAATACTCGCTATTGCACCTATTGATGGAGATTTAAACCCTATTATAAAAAATACTAACTCGGGTTCTATAGTTGATTTTAATGATAAGACTAGTCTTAAAAAAACAATCTTATCTTTGTACCAAGATTATAAAAATGGGTGTTTAAAAATAAAATCGGTTAATATTGAGCAATATCATAGAAGATTTTTAACTAAAAAATTAGTAGATATCCTAAATGAAAAGTAAATTGTTTAAAGAAAAATAATTTTAATAAAAAATGAAAAAAATTGTTACTATTTTAGGTGCAAGACCACAATTTGTCAAAGCTGCTGTATTGAGTAGAGTTATTTCAAATCACAATGAAATAGAAGAAATTATCGTGCATACTGGTCAGCATTATGATACTAATATGAGTGCTGTTTTTTTTACGGAAATGGAAATTACAAAACCAAAATACAATTTAGCTATCAATGGTTTAAATCACGGAGCAATGACTGGTCAAATGCTTGAAGGTATTGAAACCATACTATTAAGCGAAAAACCCGATGCGATTATTATTTATGGCGATACCAATTCTACTATTGCTGGTGCTTTAGCTGCAAAAAAATTACATATTAAAGTAATTCATATAGAAGCAGGATTGCGTTCGTATAATATGAAAATGCCCGAAGAAATTAATAGGATTTTAACTGATCGTATTTCTGACTTATTACTTTGCCCTACAAACACTGCTATTGAAAATTTAGAAAAAGAAGGGTTTAGCAATATGCCAATCAAAATTGTTAAAAGTGGTGATATTATGAAAGATGCCGTTATCTATTATGGAAAAACATCTGCTAAAAAATCAACTATCATAAACGATTTAAGCTTAAAATTAAATGATTTTATACTAGCAACTATCCATCGTCAAGAAAACACTGATGACTTGAATAAGCTAATATCTATTTTTGAAGGCTTGGAAGATATTTCAAAAATAAAGCAAGTAGTCTTGCCTTTACATCCAAGAACAAGAAATATTTTAAAAAAACATAATTTACACTATAATATTACTTTTATTGATCCCGTAGGATATTTTGACATGCTAGAATTACTTAAAAATTGTAACTTAGTTATAACTGATTCTGGTGGCTTACAGAAAGAGGCTTATTTTAATAAAAAACATTGTATTATTGCTAGAGAAGAAACAGAGTGGATTGAATTGGTTAATGAAGGGTTTGCTACAATTATTAATAGCGATAAAAACAAGATGTTTACTGCCTTTAAAAAATATCAAAATTCAAATTCTGATTTTTCACAAAATTTGTATGGCAATGATGTTGGAGAAGTAATATATAATGAAATAATTAAGCTTTTACATGAGTAATAAAACAAGATACAAAATTGTATGACTTAAAATACATACTATTAATAGCTCTTTATTAACTAATTTTTAAATAAAAGATAATGGAATTACCTAGATTTTTAACAGCCGACAATACTAATAACCCAAATGATAATTTTGTTATACACACAGAATATCCAAGATTTATTATAAATTTAATTGATGATGAAATTGAGTGGCTAGAAGATATTACTATAAAAGACCAATCAGAGTTCACTAATTTAGTTGCAGAGCTAATTGATGACGCTACTGCTTTTTACGATAAGGAAATGGCAAAATACGGTGATGATTAATTACCAACTTCGCTAATAAATTTTATGCGCATTAAGCGTAATTCTTCAATATCAAAATCGCCATCAAATTCTTCTAAAGCCAAATTAATTTTATCTGATTCGGCTTCCATGAAGTATTCAAAAATATCTTCTTGATCATCCTCATCAACGATTTCATTAATACAATATGAAATATTTAATTTTGTGCCAGAATAAACAATACTTTCCATTTCGTTAATTAGCTCTTCCATAGTTAAATTCTTTGATTTTGCTATGTCTTCTAATGGGATTTTTTTATCTGTATTCATAATAACAGAAAGCTTTAAGCCTGAATTTGTCCCTACACTTTTCACTACAATATCATCTGGTCTTAAAATGTCATATTCCTCAACATAATCGGCTATTAAGGCTACAAAATCTTGCCCGTATTTTTTTGCTTTTCCTTCTCCTACTCCATGTACATTTGCTAATTCTTTAAGTGTAATTGGGTATTTCAACGTCATATCTTCTAGTGAAGGATCTTGAAAAATAACAAATGGCGGAACACCTTTTTGTTTACCAACTTGTTTTCTTAAATCTTTCAACTGCTTCATCAATCTATTATCAGTAGTTGCATTTGCTCCTTTAACATTAGAAATAATATTATCATCATCATCATAATCGTAAATATGATCTTCTGTCATCATAAATGATGTTGGGTTTTCAATATAATCTAAACCTTTAGCTGTTATTTTTAAAACGCCATACTGCTCAATTTCTTTGGAAAGGAAATATTTAACTAAAACTTGCCTAATTAAAGCCATCCAATAAGAAGCCGATTGATCTTTACCGCTACCAAAAAACACTTGTTGATCTATTTTTCTTGATTTCAATAAAGCATTAGCGTTACCAACTAATACATTAATAACTTCTTTAGATTTATGTTCTTGATTTGTATCACGTACAACTTCAAGTAATTTTTTAACATTATCTTTAGCTTCTATTTGTGTTTTTGGATTACGAGTATTATCATCCATATCTGCTCCATCTCCATTTACTTCATCAAATTCTTCACCAAAATAGTGTAGTAAAAACTTACGCCTACTCATAGAGGTTTCAGAATAAGCAACAACTTCTTGTAAAAGAGCATTTCCTATTTCTTGTTCTGCAATAGGTTTCCCTGCTAAAAATTTCTCTAATTTTTCAATATCTTTATAGGCATAATAGGCTAAGCAATAACCTTCTCCTCCATCACGACCAGCTCGTCCTGTTTCTTGATAATAACTTTCTAAACTTTTTGGTATGTCATGGTGAATTACAAATCGAACATCTGGCTTATCAATTCCCATTCCGAATGCTATTGTAGCTACAACAACATCTACATCTTCCATCAAAAACATGTCTTGATGTCTCGCTCTAGTTTTACCATCTAAACCTGCATGATATGGTATTGCATTGATACCATTTACTTGTAAAACTTGTGCTATTTCTTCTACTTTTTTTCTGCTTAGACAATATATAATTCCTGATTTTCCATTGTATTCCCTAACAAAACGAATAATATCTTTATTGACATCTTTAGTTTTAGAACGCACATCATAAAATAAATTTGGTCTATTAAATGACGCTTTAAAACGATTGGCATCGGGCATTCCTAAATTTTTAAGAATATCCTCTTCTACTTTTGTTGTTGCTGTTGCTGTTAAACCTATTATTGGCACATCGGCAATTCTAGTAATAATACTTTTTAGACTACGATAATCTGGTCTAAAGTCGTGTCCCCATTCTGAAATACAATGTGCTTCATCAATTGCAAGAAAAGAAATGGTTTGTTTTTTTAAAAATGCAACATATTCATCTTTATTAAGTGATTCTGGCGCTACATATAATAATTTTGTAATCCCGCTTTCTATATCACTTTTTACTTGTGCTATTTCTCCTTTATTTAAAGACGAATTTAATACATGGGCAATCCCTCTATGTGTAGAAATTCCACGAATAGCATCTACTTGATTTTTCATCAACGCAATTAATGGGGAAACAACTATCGCCATACCATCAAGCATAAGTGCTGGTAATTGATAACATAATGACTTTCCGCCTCCTGTTGGCATAATTACAAAAGTATTCTTATTTGAAAGTAAGCTTTCTATTACAGGTTTTTGTAGTCCTTTAAATTTATTAAAACCAAAATATTTTTTTAAAGCTTGGTCTAAGTCAATTTTTATCTTATTCATTATTATAATTATCTATTTTTAATACCTTTGCAAAACAAATGCAATCATAGTTAAAACTTATTTTTCTGTGGTTTAAATATACAACAATAATTTTATATAACTATTTATTATTTTGAAAACACAAAAAAACATTCTAAAAACAGCTAAGCAAACCATACTTGAAGAAAGCAAAGCGATAGCGAATTTAATACAATTTTTGGATTCTGATTTTGAAAATGCCGTAAAATTTATTTTAAATTCAAAAGGACGAGTAATTGTAACAGGAATTGGCAAAAGTGCTAATATTGCTACAAAAATTGTTGCCACCTTTAATTCTACTGGCACACCATCAATATTCATGCATGCCGCCGATGCAATTCATGGCGATTTAGGAAATATTCAAAATGATGATATTGTTATTTGTATTTCAAAAAGTGGAAATACACCCGAAATTAAAGTTTTAGTTCCCTTAATTAAAAATAGCAATAATAAAATTATAGCTATTACAGGTAATAAAAATTCTTTTTTAGGCGAACAAGCCGATTTTGTTTTAAATACTTTTGTTGAGAAAGAAGCCTGTCCAAATAATCTAGCTCCTACTTCTAGTACAACTGCCCAATTAGTTATGGGTGATGCACTTGCTGTCTCTTTACTTGAACAAAAAGAGTTTACAAGTAATGATTTTGCAAAATATCATCCTGGAGGAGCTTTAGGTAAAAAACTCTATTTACGCGTGAGTGATTTAGTTGAAGATAATTTAACTCCTAAAGTAAATTTAGATACTAGCATAATTGATACTATTATTGAAATATCTGAAAAACGTTTTGGCGCAACTGCAGTAATTAAGAACAATACTGTTGTTGGTATGATAACCGATGGTGATATTAGACGAATGCTATCTATTAATCCGAAATTCGACAAACTAACAGCTAAAGACATTATGAATAGCACTCCAAAAACTATTGATAATAATGCAATGGCTATTGAAGCTCTTGAAATAATGGAAAGTAATAATATATCACAATTAATAGTAACACTTAAAGAAAAATATATAGGAATTATTCATATTCACGAATTATTAAAAGAAGGAATTATATAGAAAATTAAATGATAAATACAAATACTGCTAAACAAGTGTCTATTACCTATAAACAATCAATTTATGTGTATTTTCAAGATACTACAAAGCAAATTAAACTCATTAAAAAAAGCTAAAAGCAAAGAGTATTTACCTATGAAAAATAAAAAAAAAATTTATTTGTTCATTACAAAAGTAATTGTATATTTGCCGACCAATAAATAAGACTAAAAAACATAAAGATATACAGATATGCCAAAAAGAACGTACCAACCATCGAAGAGAAAAAGAAGAAACAAACACGGTTTTAGAGAAAGAATGGCTAGTGTTAATGGTAGAAAAGTGTTAGCTAGAAGAAGAGCTAAAGGAAGAAAAAAAGTAAGCGTGTCTTCTGAGCCACGTCATAAAAAATAAAACACTTTATTTTTTAATAAAAAAAGCACATATAACTTATGTGTTTTTTTTATCTCCAATAATTAAAGCATGATAAATATCATGTTATATAATAAAACACTATGGAAAATCAAATTAAAATTAAAGGAAGCATAACCAAGGAGGTTATAGATACACTTATCGGCTTAATGAAAGGCGTTATTGGCGAAGTCCCTGTAAATATTATTTTAAAAAAAATTAATGTTGACGAAGGTGCAAAAGGCAAAGATATTGTTTATGGTTTTGCCGAATCTACTACTAACTTATTAAGTAAGAAAGCTTCTTTTGCCATTTTAAGACAGGTTGGTAGAGAGCTAGCACAATCCATGATGGATAATAGCAATAGAGAGGATTGGGAATATGTTCTTACTACAGCGCTTAATGATTTAGGTTTTGCTCAAGAAATTACCAAAGAAGATGATAAAGCTTTTATCTGTAATTGCGTGTTTTATAGCGTTCTACAAAGAGACAATTTAGAACCTACACAACACTCTGTTTGTTGGACTGGATGGGGTTTTATTGAAGGTTTTATGCGTGAAATAAAAGATATTAAAGCTATAAAATGGACTTCTAGAGATCTTGAAAATAATCGTTGTCAATTTGATTATATGCCTAATTATTAAATATTTTTTTATATTTAAACTAATACCTATTCAACATCAAAATACGCAATAAATTATTCGTCTTTTCCGTTTTTGTCATTTAAAATTTATTTAGCGCATTTTCAAATAGAATTGGTATAAAAAACCACTTGATTAATTAATCAAGTGGTTTTTTAGTTTTAGTAGCTATAAATGATGTAAAATGAATAATCAATAAACCTAGCGGCATTAATGCACTCACATAGAATAAAAAATAATTTATTTTCGGAATCGTAATACTAAAAAACAATAATAGTATTCCTTGAGCAAATAATAAAACTTCACTAAGAAACACACCTAGCATTAAAAAGTTCACTCCTATCCTACTTAATGAAAATTTTACCGTTTTTTTAATGATTAATATAATGAACAGACTCATAAACCCTAAAGTAAACAAATGTAAATACCCAATTAAAAAGTATAGTTTAAATTGTAATGTAATTTCTATTAATGATGGGAAGGCACTTAAGAACTGTAAAACTATTTTTAGTGAATAAGAGATAAAAACAAACAAAGCAATGATTTTGACATGTTTTGAATATGTGTTTTTAAGAAAAGCATTAGAGATACTCCAAAAATAAAATAATGATATTAGCTGTAATATTCCTGCAAAAAAACCTATATAATATAAAATACTAGGCACTTCGTCCAACCATAAAACAGACAATGCATAAGCTGGAATTAAAGCTATATTTGTTAACCAATAAAAATTAAATATGTGTTTTTTACTAATTTGAATATTATTATTTTCAAAATATTTTAACAATAATCCAAATAAAGTTAATACAAAAAAACCGTTATATAGAAAATGCAAGTAAAAATAAACTGCATTAAAATACAGATCTGTTTTTCCTAATTTTACTGTAACTATTGCTACTACCCAAATAGCAATGCTGGACAAATAATAGTAACCAATTCCTGTTCTAATATACTTTGCACTAGTGCTTTTATGTTGTTTTAATTCTTTTAAAATTCTAAACAAATACAAATAACTTGTAATGAGAAAAACAGTAAGAAATACAATTGAAAAAACTTTATAACCTTGAATAGGAAAGCTTATTAGCATTCCAAAAAGTGTAAACGTCATAATTGAAAACAACCATTTAGAATAAGCATCAAGTATTTTGCGCTTAAAAATAAAAGAAAAATCAATAAGTGTAATAACTGCTAAAAATCCCCAACCTAAAAAAGTAACATGAGAATGTGCTTGTAAAACATTTTTATATGGTACAGGAATAAAATCTACTATATAATATAAACGCAGTAAAAGTCCATATAAAGCGGAAATAATAAAGAATAATCTAGCAATTGTTATTCGATAAGCAATAACTTTTTCTAGATTTTTCATAAGTCAGTAATTTTGCCAACTTTAAAATTAA
>CAYOFS010000029.1:0-1213 GCA_964403095.1 uncultured Flavobacteriaceae bacterium
CTTATATTAATAATAGAGTAATACCTATTCAACATCAAAATACGTTATAAATTATAAAACTACTGCACTCCAGATTTAAACGCAAGATAGATAAATGTGATATAAGCTATAAAAAGTGCCATTCCTTTTAAACGTGATAATTCAAACTTTTTTGGTATAAAAACTAAAGGTATCAATACAGCAGATACAGCTAGCATCCAAATTAAATTACTATATAAAATATGTTCATCAACTACATTAATAGGCGTAATAATAGCCGTTAAACCTAAAACAGAACCTATATTAAATATATTTGAACCTATTAAATTACCAAGTGAAATAGCTTTTTCTCCTTTTAAAGCTGCTATAATTGAAGCTGCGAGCTCAGGAACGCTTGTACCAATAGCAATAACAGTTACACCAATTACACCTTCACTAATCCCGATATGTTCTGCTATTGTTGTAGCTCCATTTACCAAAAACTCAGAACCGAAATATAAAGCGGCTGCTCCAACAGCCAACCACATAAATATTTTAACGTAACTGGTTTCCATTAAACCATCATCAATATCTTCTACAGCTACATTTTTATCCGTTTTTGATTTCTTAATCATTATATAGATAAACACTATAAGCAATGCAAATAATATACTTCCTTCTACTCTATCTAAAACTAAATCATTTATTAAAAAATAAGTTACTAATAATGAAAAAACCATCATTACAGGCCAATTCATCTTATAAAAATTTTTATCAACTATTAAAGGTGAAATAATAGCTGTTAAACCTAAAACCAACGCAATATTTGCGATATTAGAACCTAAAACATTTGCAATAGCAATATCTGGCGAGCCTTTTAATGCAGCCTGTAAACTAACCAATAATTCTGGTGCCGATGTTGCAAAAGAAACAACTGTCATACCAATTATCAACTTTGATAAACTTAATTTAAACGATAAACCAACAGATGCTCTGACTAAAAAATCACCTCCAACTACCAATAATAAAAACCCTGCAATTATATAGAATATACTCATCAATTATATTTTTTTGGCAAATATACTATTCTCAAATTAATATAACAAAACTAAAAAAATAGTTGTGTGTTTGTCGTGCAAACGGAAACACCCTTTGACTGATATTAACAAATAATAGATTTCTTAGGGTTTTCATTTTACTTAAAACAACTTAATTATGGATAAACTAACCAATAAAGAAGAAGAAATAATGCATG
>CAYOFS010000029.1:1313-6689 GCA_964403095.1 uncultured Flavobacteriaceae bacterium
TAAAGAGGTCATTGTCAAATTAGCAAAACCAAAACCTCATTACAATACTATTTCTACAGTTATAAGAAAAATGGAAAGTAAAGGTTTTGTTAAACACAAAGCATTTGGAAATACACATCAATATTATCCTATAATTAGCATGGAAGAATGATCTAATTAAATCCGCAATATCACTTTATTAAAAACCACAAATATCACTCTTGAGTTTGTGGTTTTTTTACGTATTTTATTTGAAAAAATGATGAAACCTCAAAAAAACAGTGAAAAAACAACTAAAATTAGTTCAAAATACTAAAACTGACAAAAAAACACCTACAATTATTACATATTTAAACTATAATTAACATTTAAGTTTAAATTATTAACTATATTCAAGACAATATGTTTCACTTGAAGCAGAAAAAATACAAAAAACTTGCATATATATAGTTAACTATAAATATTTATTGTTTTTAATTTTTCTAAAATCCCAACTCCATATATATTGCCATATGAATTCAAAAAGAAATTTTGGATTTGACGTCAAAAAAGAAATACATTATTAACTAAAACACAAACTATGATAACTATTATTGTATTATTTGTTGTTAGCTTAATAAAACAACTAATTGCTATGTTTTAAAAACTAACAACAAACTTTAAAAGCTCTCGACTAATTGTCGAGGGTTTATTTATTATAAGCTATACAAGTGGTCAAATTACCCCTGTAAATAATTATTGAAAATAAAAACACTTGTATTAGAAAAAATAAGCCTTACATTTTTAAATAGAAATCTTTCACTAAGTTTTTATACTCTTCGGTGTACTGATGTCTTTCAAGTTCAATAGTAAGTGACGTTTCTAAAACTTCATTATTCTGAAAGGAAAACTCCATTAAACTACGTTTAATAAGAGAAGAATTATTTCCTTTAACCCTACAAATTCTTTTTGGAAATAATTTATGTTTTTTTGCAATATTTATAAAACTATCTTCTTCCTTAAAAGGAATAATAACACTAAATATTCCTTTTTTTTCTAATAAAGTAGAAACAGAAGTTAATAACTCTTCAAAAGGTAAGGAATTAACTAATCTAGCTGTATTTCTTTTTTCATTAATAGAATTATAGTTACCTGTATAAAAAGGTGGGTTAGAAACAATTAAATCATATTTATCATCTATTTCATCAACAAACTCAGCCAATGAAGCATGATAACAAAACAATCTATCACTCCAATTAGATTTTTCAAAATTTTCTACTGTTTGCTCAAAGGCATCGTTTTCAATTTCAATGGCATCAATCAACTCAGCATCACAACGTTGCGCCAATTGCAAGGATATTAATCCTGTTCCTGCTCCAATATCTAAAATACTATATGGATTTTCTTTAATTGAAACCCAAGCGCCAAGCAGAACTCCATCAGTTCCAACTTTCATTGCTGATTTTTCTTGGTTTATACTAAATTCTTTGAAGTTAAATTCCATTATTCATCAAAATTCATTTGTATAAGACCTTCTGGAGTTTTAACTAAAATTAATTTATTTACTTTATCAACTTTTACGATAAACTCATCAATTAACGGAATTAGAACTTGTTTTTTTTGATCGGTCTCTATTACAAATAATACTTGTGCTGAATTATCATTTATAGCTGTTACTTTTCCTATTACACCAAAATTCTCATCTTTAATTGTAAAATTAATGATTTCATGATAGTAAAACTTATCACCTTCTAATTTGGGAAGTAATGTCAATGGCAAATATGTATCACGTTTTAAAATATCCATAGCATCTTCTTCACTATCTATATCTTCAAACTTAACCCTAAGCTGATTTCCTTTTTGAAGTAATATTTTTTCTATAAAAAACGGAATTAACTTGTTGTTATAGTCAACAAAAACAGTATCAACATTAGCATAAAGCTCAGGTTCATCACTATCAACAACAATAACAACTTCACCTTTATAGCTATGTTTTCTGGCAATTATTCCTAGGTAAAAACAATTTTCTTTATTCATTTCACATTTTTTTTATAAAAAAACCTGACATTAATTAAAAAGTCAGGTTTATAATTTCTACTTAAGAAAGTAATAATAATTTTATTCTTCTTCGTTAGAAGTAGTTTCTTCACTATCAGCAACTGGTGCTTCTTCTTCTACAACTGGTGTATTAGCTTTAACTCTTGCTTGGTTGATAGCTTTCTCATTAGCTAATATTTCCGCTCTTTTATCGGCAGCAGCTTTAGATAAATTATCAGATTTTTCAGTAATTTTACCTTCTTTTTCTTCTAACCATGCTTTGAATTTCTCTTCAGCTTGTTCTTCGCTTAAAGCTCCTTTTTTCACTCCAACAACTAAATGATTTTTTAATAAAGCACCTTTATATGATAATAAAGATTTTGCAGTATTAGTTGGCTGTGCACCATTTTGCAACCACTTTACAGCAGAATCAATATCTAAATCAACCGTTGCAGGGTTTGTGTTTGGATTATAAGTTCCAATTTTCTCTAATAGTTTACCATCTCTTTTTGATCTTGAGTCGGCAGCAACTATCCAATAAAAAGGTTTTCCTTTTCTTCCGTGTCTTTGTAATCTAATTTTTACAGGCATAATGTGTTAATTTTAAGGTTCTCGACCTTGATTATTATTTAAGTCTGCAAATTTAGTGTTTTTTTTAGTTTTAACAATATGTTTTATTATAATAATTTAAGTGCTAGTTTATAAACGGATATTAGCATCTAATACCTTCAATAAGGTTTGTTTTACAAAACAAGCGCTTTAATATCATAAAAAAAGCCACTTACAAATTGCAAGTGGCTTGATTATTAAGTTAAAAAAATAAACGTATTATTTTTTAATTTAAGAATTATTTTATTTCACTTTATCATAATTATCATCCCAGTTTTTTACATGTGGCTTTCCTAGTTTACCAAACGATTTTGCTACGATCATTGCTACAGTAGCATCTCCAGTAACATTCACTGTTGTTCTACACATGTCTAACGGACGATCTACTGCAAAAATAAGCGCTAGTGCAATTGGCAATAATTCTGGCGGAAATCCAATAGCATCTAATACAATAACTAGCATTACCATTCCTGCTCCAGGAACCGCTGCCGAGCCAATAGATGCCAATAAAGCAGTTACGACAATAATTAATTGATTTTCAAAACCTAATCCTGCTGGCCAAAGCACTTGCATTGCAAAAACGGCAGCTACAGCTTGATATAAACTTGTACCGTCCATATTAATGGTTGCTCCAACAGGCAACACAAAACTACTAACTTCTTTATCTACACCAATATGCTCTTCCACACGCTCCATTGTAACAGGTAAAGTTGCCGCGCTACTACTAGTCGAAAATGCTAATAATTGGGCTGGTGCAATCTGTTTTAAAAACCATAAAGGTGATTTTTTTGTATATACTGAAACCAGTATAAGATAGAAACCAATCATCATTAACAAACCAACAACAACGGTCATTGCATATTTCAATAGTGCTGTTAAAATAGAGGCATCTTCTGAGTTTACAATTACCGTTGCCAATAATGCAAAAACTGCATAAGGTGCTAATAACATAATAAGGTCAACCATTTTTAAAACAACATCATTTAAAGAGTCAAAAAAATCTTTTAAAGGTTTGGCTCTTTTTTCATCAATTAATAGTAAACTAATTCCCAACATGATAGTAAAGAAAATAACTTGTAACATGTTTTTATTTTCACTCATTGCTTTAAAAGCATTATCAGGTACCATATCTTCAATAAATTGTAATGGCCCTTTATTTTTATTAGCTTCAAAAGTTTTCATTTTACTTTGAACGCTAGAGTTATTCTCATATTTATCCTTTAGCTTTGTAATTGTTTCTTGGCTAATACCAACACCTGGTTTTACAATATTCACTAATCCAAGCCCGATAGTTATCGCAATTATAGTAGTAATAATATAAATTGCAATGGTTCGCAAGCCCATTTTTTTGAATTTAGATATGTCTTTCAAATCGGATATTCCTTTAATTAAAGATGCTAATATAAGCGGGACTGCAATTAGCTTTAACATATTTACAAAGATACTTCCTAACGGTTTTACCCAATCATTTACAAAATTTTCGCCGCCTGACATCTTGGACATTATTATTCCGAAAATAATTCCAAAAATCATCCCTATTAATATCTTCCAGTGTAATGCTAATTTCTTCATTTATTATTATTTTTTTAATATAAGCTGACAATATATAAAATTAAATCCGAAAATAATATAATTATTTCATTTGTAAAAATGATAATTTAATTGTAAATTGCGATAATATTAAAATTTTAATTAAAAAAACAAAATGGCAGGAATATTAGATTTATTAAATGGCCCAATGGGCAAAATGTTAATTAGCGGAGCAAGTAAACAATTTGGTTTGGGCGAAGGTTCTACTCAAAAAGCAATGAGTGCAGCAATGCCTCTTATTTTAGGTGCAATGAAGAATAATGCTTCAACTTCTGAAGGAGCTTCTGGGCTTTTAGGAGCTATTATGGGAGATAAACATAATGGTAACATCTTAGACAACTTAGGAAGTATTTTAGGTGGCGGAAGTGTTGATGATAATGTTATGCAAGATGGCGCTGGGATTTTAGGACATGTATTTGGTGGAAAAGAAGAACACGTAGCACAAGCTGTTAGTAAATCTAGTGGAATTGACTTAGGTGCCGCTATGAATATTTTAAAAGTAGCTGGCCCTTTTTTAATGGGAGCAATTGGAAAACAAGCACGTACACAAAATGTTTCTGATCAAAATGGAATTGGCGATTTACTTGGAGGTTTACTTGGCGGAGGTCAAAAAGAACAACAAAGTTTGGTTAATAGACTTTTAGATGCAGATGGTGATGGTAGTATTATTGATGATGTTGCCGGAATGCTTATGAATGGAGGAAAAAAAGGCGGACTAGGTAGTTTACTTGGCGGCTTATTTGGAAAATAAAATATTAAATTTTAAAAAAACTGCTGCTTTTATTTAAGACAGCAGTTTTTTTTATATGATACTTTATGTTTTAAAATCAATACTTTTTATATTTAATATTTTATAAATTTGGAGAATGGATAAACTAAAGAAGCATTGGAATATTTCATCTAATAGTCAGTTGATACTGATTTTATTAGTTTTTTCTGTTAATGGATCTTTATCAGGATTAATAACTAAGCCTATTTTATCTTTTTTCGGTTTCAATAAAGAAAATGTTCACTTTTTATTATATTGGTTTATTTACTTTTTAATAATCAGTATTATATATTTCACTTTATTAATACTTATTAGTAAATTATTTGGACAACATACTTTTTTTAGAAAATTTGCAAAAAAATCATTAAGTCCATTAGGTTTTAAATGGTTTTTTGATTAGCCTTTTTTGATTA
>CAYOFS010000029.1:6789-18480 GCA_964403095.1 uncultured Flavobacteriaceae bacterium
TATATTTATATATCCAAATAATAGTAAATGTTGGCAATACATCTACTGCTGGTAAAATTTCCTCAACAAAACTTATTACACCTCCAATTTTACCTAAATTACCTTTATACATTTTCATCATTAAAAAGGCTGATAATGGAGCCCAAATCACATCAGTAAATTCTCCTATCATTGGTATTGCAAAAGATAAATAACCTACTGCATCAAAAATCACACTCATAACTAAGAGCGTATTTTTATTATATTTTTGTTCTTTTCCCATTCTCTATTTTATTTTATATGTAGCTTTAAACATTCTTTTGTTACAAAAATCAAATATTGGTAATATATAAATATCTTTGCATAGCAACTTATCATATTTAGAATACTATATTATTTCTAAAAAAAATGAGACTCAAGAAGAATCTTTAATTTTGGATGTACATCTAAGTTAAGCAATAAAATAAACACATGAACCATTCCTAACGATAAAATTTGATACCAAAAAAAGTGATCAATATGAATGCACCTTATTCCGAATTAAAAAATAAAATGAACACATGAAATTAAAAAAAATACTCAATCGTAAAGGATACACCTCTATAAAACTAAAACGCACCATAACTAATCATTTTGAAGTAAAAGTCAATATCAACAATGCTAAAGGTCGATTTATTTTAGATACTGGTGCATCAAACTCTTGTATTGATTTTGATAATGCCAATTTATTTGAATTACACGTTGAGGATTCAAAAATACTCGCTTCTGGCGCTGGAGCTAACGATATGAAAACGCAGCAATCTAAAAATAATACTATTAAACTTAATAATTGGACTTTTTCTAACTTTCAACTTGTTTTGTTCGACTTAAGTCATGTCAACAAAGCTTTAATCCAACATAACGCAAAACCTGTACAAGGAATTATTGGCGCAGATATTCTACAAAAAGGCAAGGCTATTATAGATTACAAAAACAAGAGACTATATCTTAAACGAATTATTTACAAGTATTAAAGCGATTTGATTTAAAATAAAGTATATGAAACTTTACTTTTTATTATTTTTGTTTTTATATAATTTTAAACATTTTATGCTAAATTAATTATTTATGTCAAACAAATCAAAAATTCTAGTTATTATTCAGTTTAGTTGCTTTGCTTTCTTCGCTATTACAGGAGATATTTTTACTTTTGATTATTGGTTAATTTTACAATTTATAGGGTTACTTTTAGGCTTATGGGGGATTTTAGCAATGAAAATAGGAAACTTTAATATTCAGCCTGAAGTTAAAAGCGATGCCATTATGACTTCAAAAGGCCCATATGTAATTATCCGAAACCCCATGTATTCTGGTATAATTTTATTTTTTGGCACTTCTATATTTGTTAATTTCAACTTTGATAAGTTACTATTCTCCGTAATTAGATTAGTTGTTTTTTTAATACTTCTAATTGTTTTACTACTAAAAATACATATGGAGGAAATTTTTTTAAAAGCCAGATTTAATGACGACTACATCAAATATAAAAATAAAACCTTTAGGTTAATTCCGTATATTTATTAGTTCTGTGTGTTTTTTGTATAAAACTTATAAAATAATGGCTCTACTTAAAATTTAGTAAAAAACCTTAATTTTAATATTCTATTTGTTCATTTTTTCATTGATAAAAAAAAATCAACCAAGCTCAAAAAATATTTTGAATAGGCATATAAAAGCTAATCTAAAAATCATGTTTTAGCTTTTATCATACATTTTTAGCAACATTAAACTTACTGAACCTTGTATTTTATTGGTGTTTTTTGGTTATATTCGTTTTTATCCACAATTACAAATAGAGCCCTACTTATTTACAAGTGAGTTGTATTTTTTATTTCCTTTGCTCCAATTATAAAAATAGAAAAACAGAAAACCAACAATTAAAAACGTAATAAAACGTGTTAATAATTGATCAAATTGAAATACTGTTTTATCTGAAAAAAAGAAAAATAGAATTATACTAGAAACTATGTAAGTTACCACTCCAAAAAATATACCTTGAACCAAAGCGTATTTAAATCTACCAAATTTGATGGTTTTTCCCAATTTGAAACGAAATCTTGTTCTTTTTGTGTCATGATATTTGATTTTAATTAATAATTTATCCTTTATAAACACCCATATTAGCATATTTATCCATTCGCTGTATTACCAGATTTTTTGGAGTTAATTTACTTAATGCTTTATAATGTTTTAAAATGGCTTTTTCTACAATAACAAAAGCTTCTTCTCTATGTGC
The DNA here is from genome assembly GCA_964403095.1 of uncultured Flavobacteriaceae bacterium. Lineage (GTDB taxonomy): Bacteria > Bacteroidota > Bacteroidia > Flavobacteriales > Flavobacteriaceae > S010-17. The sequence goes on from CAYOFS010000029.1 coordinate 9,044, forward strand.
GTGTGCTCCACCAAAAGGCTCTTTAATTATTTCATCAATTAATTTTAATTTTTTTAGATCATTCGCTGTAAGTTTTAAAGCCTCTGCTGCTTGTTGTTTAAACTCCCAGCTACGCCATAAAATAGATGAACATGATTCTGGTGATATTACACTATACCAAGTATTCTCCATCATTAATACCTTATCTCCTACTCCAATTCCTAAAGCTCCTCCAGAAGCACCTTCACCAATAATAACAGTTATGATTGGCACTTTTAACCTTGTCATTTCTAAAATATTTCTAGCAATTGCTTCTCCTTGCCCTCTTTCTTCAGCTTCTAAACCAGGATAAGCTCCAGGCGTATCTAATAAAGTAACAACAGGGATATTAAATTTTTCTGCCATTTTCATTAAACGTAAAGCTTTACGATATCCTTCAGGGTTTGGCATTCCAAAATTACGATATTGACGTGTTTTGGTATTATATCCTTTTTGCTGACCAATAAACATAAAACTTTGATCACCAATTTTACCTAAACCACCAACCATTGCTTTGTCATCTTTCACATTTCTGTCACCGTGAAGCTCCATAAATGTACCTTTTGTCATGGCTTTAATATAATCTAATGTATAAGGTCTATTTGGGTGACGAGATAATTGAACTCGTTGCCATGGTGTTAAATTTTTATATATATTCGTTTTAGCTTCAACTAATTTACTCTCTATTTGATTACATGTTTTAGTAACATCAATATCACTTTCTTCTCCTAATTCAAGACATTTTTTTAATTGAATTTCTAATTCTTCAATAGGTTTTTCAAAATCTAAATATTCCATAATTTTTACTAGTTGTTTGTAATATACAAATTTAATGTTTTTTACTTAAAATATTAATTATTCTTGCTTTTTTATTTTCATTTTAATTATTCCATTAAGAATAACTCCTACAAAAATTAAGACTGCTCCGTAATAAAAAGATGTTTCCATTTTTTCATCGTTTCCAAAAACCAATAATGCTAAAATAATTCCGTAAACTGGCTCAAGATTTACAGTTAGCATCATGGTAAATGGGCTTACTTTTTTTAATAATTTTGTTGATGCTGTTAAGGCATAAGCTGTACAAACCGAGCCTAGAATAACAATATAAATCCAGTCTGTTATTAAAACACCAATATAATCCAAGCTAATATCTTTTTGAAATAACACAATAACAGTTATAAATAGTGTTGCAAATAATAATTCATAAAAAGAAATGACACTTGCATCATTTCTTTTTACAAAATCGGCATTTATTACCGAAAATAAAGCAGACAAGAAAGCTGCTATTAAAGCGACAATTATTCCTGTAGAAAACTTAGAGGCTACATTAAAAATAATAGCAATTCCTATAAAGGTTAATATTGACAAAATCACTTCGTAAGCTTTAATTTTTGTTTTAAAAAAAATAGGCTCTAATATTGATGCAAAAAAAGCTCCTGTTGCTAAGGTGGCAAGTGTTATAGATACATTGGATATTTTGATGGCGTAAAAAAAAGCAATCCAATGTATGGCAATTACTATTCCTCCAATAAAATATAAAAATAATTGCTTGATACTTATCTTTAAACGAATACCTTTTATTAATACATAAACAAAAATAAAAATGGTAGCTATAGCTAATCTATACCAAACTAGCGGTATTGCATCTATACTTATCAGCTTTCCTAAAACTGCTGTAAAGCCCCAAATAAAAACAATAAAATGTAAATGAAGGTAATCTTTAAGGTTATTTCCTTTCATGTAAGTATAAAAATATAGCTAATATACCAAAAATTATATTAGGCAACCAAACCAGTAATAACGGATTGGTATTTGATGATGCGGCTATTACCTCAAAAATCTTCATAAAAAACACATAAAAAAACATTAAACCTACACCAACGGCAAGGTTTACTCCCATTCCTCCACGCCTTTTTCTATGCGCCAAAGCAACTGCTATTATTGTTAAGGCAAATACAGAAGTTGGCATACTAGAACGCTTATACAGTTCAACACGCCAAGGGTTTAAATTTTTAACACCTCGTTTTTCGGCTATTTTTATTTTTTTATCTAATTCAAAAGAATTCATCTCTTTTGCTAAATAATCCACCGTTTTTAATTCTTTTGGCTTGATATTGAAGATAGTATCAAATTCCTTACCTTTAACAATAATATCTTTCCTTTTATGTATATATCGTTTTCTGTAATCTTTTAACCTATAAATAAAAGAAGTATCAACTTTAGATTGTAGACTATCTTTTTTATTACTGATTTTGTTTTTTCTTTGATATTTTATTCTTCTACTGGTTAGCTTATATTTTAAAACTCCATCTTCAAAATGTTCATATGAAAAGTAGTTTCCGTTATTACTTTTTAAATTAAAATCTTTAAAGTAAAGAAAATTATTATTATCTAATTGTACGTTTATATTCTCTACTCGATCTTTACCTCGCATACTCCATGTAGATGCAATATATTCTCTATAGAATTTTCCTCCAACTTTACTAGAATTTGGTACTATAAAATGATTGGCATAAAATGCAAAAATAAAAACAATTGTTGCTCCAATCATATAGGGTCTCATTAATCTAGGAAATGAAACTCCTCCACTATTTATAGCTATAATTTCTGTATTACTTGCTAATTTAGATGTAAATAGAATAACGGCTAAAAACAATGCCAGAGGCATAAACGTATTGGCGTAGTAAATAACAAAATTTAAGTAATGATCTTTTGCTATTGTCCAAATAGACAAATCTTCATGATTAATGAACTTACGTATTTTTTCTGAAATATCTATCGCAATAGCAATAGGCAACAACAACAACACTGTAAAAATGAAGGTTTTAAAATATTTTGATAATATGTATTTATCAAGAATTTTCATGTGTTCGTTATTATTTTTTACGTAAAAATATAAATAAGTTATTGTGTTTTTATTAATTCTTTGTTAAAACCTTTTCTACAATCTATTATTCATTTGTTTTACCATTTTATTTTTCCATGTGGTAAAATCTCCAGCAATGATATGTTTTCTTGCTTCTCTAGTTAACCACAAATAAAAACCTAAATTATGAATAGAAGCTATTTGCTTACCTAAATATTCATTTGCTTTAAATAAATGACGTAAATATGCTTTTGAATATGCTGTATCTACATAGGTAATTGCCATTTCATCAATTGGTGAAAAATCATCTGCCCATTTTAAATTTTTGATATTTATTGATCCGTATGCTGTAAATAACATCCCGTTACGTGCGTTTCTTGTTGGCATTACACAATCAAACATATCAATTCCTAAAGCAATGTTTTCTAATATATTAATTGGCGTTCCAACTCCCATTAAATATCTTGGTTTATCTTTGGGTAAAACGCTACAAACCGCATCGGTCATTGCATACATTTCTTCGGCTGGTTCTCCAACCGACAAACCACCAATGGCATTTGCTGCTGCTCCAACGCCTGCAATATATTCAGCTGATTGTTTTCTTAAATCTGTATAAGTACTTCCTTGAACAATTGGCATAAATGTTTGTTCATAGCCATATAATGTAGGTGATTTATCTAAATGTGTCAAGCATCTTTCTAACCATCTATGTGTCATATGCATAGAGCGTTTTGCATAGCGATAATCACAAGGATAAGGTGTACATTCATCAAAAGCCATAAAAATATCTGCTCCAATTTTACGTTGAATATCCATAGAGGTTTCTGGTGCAAAAAAGTGAAGAGAACCATCAATATGCGATTTGAATTTAACGCCTTCTTCTTTAATTTTATTTGTTCCTGCTAATGAATAAACTTGATATCCACCAGAATCTGTTAGAATTGGTCTTTCCCAATTCATAAATTTATGCAAACCTCCTGCTTTTTCTAATATTTCGGTGCCTGGTCTTAAATATAAGTGATAGGTGTTTCCTAAAATAACATCGGCATTTATATCATTTTCTAGTTCATGTTGATGCACTCCTTTTACTGTTCCTGCTGTTCCTACAGGCATAAAAATAGGTGTTTCAATATCGCCATGAGCTGTTTTCATTGTTCCTGCTCTTGCATTAGAGTCTTTATCGGATGCTTTTATATTAAATTCCATTTCTGAAGTTGATTCGTTTATTAAACTGTTTAAATTATGAATGTTGAATTTTCAACTCTGAACACTAACCTCTAATTACACATTAAATAAGAAATTCATCATATCTCCATCTTGAACGATATATTCTTTCCCTTCGATAGACAATTTACCTGCTTCTTTTACCTTTTTTTCATTACCCAAACTAACAAAATCATCATATTTAATAACCTCAGCACGGATAAATCCTTTTTCAAAATCGGTATGTATTACTCCTGCTGCTTGTGGCGCAGTATCACCAATATGAATTGTCCATGCTCTTACTTCTTTTACTCCTGCAGTAAAATAAGTTTGAAAATTTAGTAATTTATATGCCGAACGAATTAATTTTGACGCTCCTGGTTCGGTTAAACCAATGTCTTCTAAAAAGATTTGTCTTTCTTCATAATCTTCCAATTCATTTATATCTGATTCTGTTCCTACTGCCAATATTAGCACTTCTGCGTCTTCATCTTTCACTGCTTCTTTTAAAGCATCAACATGTGCGTTTCCGTTTACAGCAGCTTTATCATCTACATTGCAAACGTATAAAACTGGTTTATCGGTAATCAACTGCAAAGGCTTGACATATTCTTCTCTTTCTTTTTTGGTTAATTCAACGGCTCTAACTGATGTTGCGCTTTCTAAGGCATCTTTAATTAGTGTTAAAACATCAAATTCTTTTGCTGCGTCTTTATCGCCTGTTCTTGCTGCTTTTTTTGTTTTTTCAATTCGTTTATCAACAGCTTCTAAATCTTTTATTTGTAATTCTAAGTCGATAATTTCTTTATCTCTTACTGGATCAATACTATTTTCAACATGTACAATATTATCATTATCAAAACAACGTACAACATGAATTATAGCATCTGTTTCTCTAATATTTGCTAAAAACTTATTACCTAAACCTTCTCCTTTACTTGCTCCTTTAACTAAACCTGCAATATCTACAATTTCTACAACTGCTGGTTGCACTTTTTCAGGATTTACCATTTCGGCTAATTTTTCTAAACGTGCATCGGGTACATTTATCACACCAACATTAGGTTCTATTGTACAAAATGGATAATTCGCACTTTGCGCTTTCGCATTTGATAAACAGTTAAACAAGGTTGACTTTCCTACATTTGGTAATCCTACAATTCCAGCTTTCATATGTTATAGTTTTTTACTCACACTAAGTTTCTTTACAGAAAGGTTTAGTGGTTTTATTCTTTTAATTAATTTATAAGCTGCAAATATAAACTAATAATTGTTGTAGCAATCGTAGAATTTTACAAAGTTATTGCAGTATCTGAAGCCTTAATTTACTATTTAAAAAAAATAACATAAAGCCAAGAAAGACCTGTGAAAATAAACGAGGAATAAAATAGGATTGCAATGTGATTGATTCCTTTTCGCAATTTAAATTGCAGCACACTTATGGAACCATCGTAATAAATTATTTCTTTCTCTAGATAACTTGACCATTTTTCTATTCTAGAAAATAAAAAAACCGTTACAAAATGTAAGTTAAAAAGTACTATACTCTTATGAAACATTAAGTATGAAAAGCCAACAACAGATACTATTAATATGACAAAAATAACCTTAGAACTTCTAGAAACAGCATCGTTGTCATTGTACCAAGCAGCTGATCTAACTGATTTTATATAGTCTTTCTGCGTTTTTTCAAGGCTCTCTTTCAATTGTCCATCTATTACATCTAACAATTCATCTGTTTCATAGTCATATCTTGATGGGTTTACTTTACTTATAAAAAAGAAAAAATTATCTTGTACAGAGTAATGTTCTTCAAATTTTGTAGGTACTGATTTTCTTTTAATATTATAAAAAACATCTTCTAGCATTTTATCTAATTCGTTTTCTAAATAATATATGGGAAATAAAAAAGGATAATTATTCCACATATCAATTAATTGCGCCCAATTATTTTCTCTAATTGATGTTTGTATGGCGTTCTCTATATTTTCGGAAAAATGTTTGTTGAAAAATATTCGTAATTCTTCTGTTCTTTCAGTTTCAATTAATCTACTAAAAATTTTATATTTTTTATTCTTAAATAAAAAGCTTTGAATATTCCAATTTAGGAGTACTGGCTTATACTCTTGCCAATCAGATTTTAAGAAATTTAATACTTCTATTACATCTTGTTTAGATATATCGGTATTTATTTGAATTTCGGTTAGTAGTAGCTTTTCAATCTTAATCAACGAGGTTTCGTCAAATTTAGTTTTAGATATTTTTATACCTACTTGATTTAATAACTCTAGTTTTATCATAATATTAGATTATCTCAAGCCTAAATTACCATCTATAAATTTATCATCATCTCCTTTTGGTTTTTCGATTAACAAATAATATAGCTCATTAATAATTGGTTTTAATAGCTTAATATTCTCTTTCTCTACTTCTACCTCTGCCATTTCTATTAGCTTATCTGCTTTTTTAGGTTTTTTGAATTCTGATAATTCTTTCATTCTAAAATAAAAAAACCAATCATAATACAAATCATCTTTTTTCAAATAAACCTCATCTCCAAGTTTTTCTAATTGTTTTGTTTTTCTCTTTAAAACAAACTTATTCATCGCTGCCAAAAACTCTTTTTCTTCTTTTACTATTTTTTGATATTCTCTTTTTTGACTTTCGTTTGCCGTTTCTAGATAATGATTAATAAAGTGATTTTTGGTTTCGTTATAATTGTCTATTTCTTCAATTATTTGCTTACTTTTAACTAGTGTATCATATTGTTGAATTACCGTTCGTTTTTTATCGTCTAATTGATATTTTCTTCCCGTTGTATTATCATCGATTAAATCTAAACCTTCATGATACAAATCACTCAATTCTTCTAAAATAATTTGCAGTTTTGCTAGATATTTAAAATCTTCATCAAACTCTGCTATTTCTTTTTCTACTAACAATTCATCAATAGCAAATTTAATTTCATTGGTAATTTTACTTGTTGAAATACTTTTTTCATGAGGATTAAACACTTCGTTAATTTCCATACCTAATGAGTTTATATAAACAGCAATGCTCAAATCACGAGATTCGGACATTGCAAACTCTATTTCAACTTCCATTCCTCTTAGTAAATCCATAGATAAATCTTTCCCTAATAATTCTATATAACCAATTGACAAATTACTTGACGGCATGTTTCCTCCATGACCTTCAACTATATTTATAATTAATTTATCATCCGAATTATTTTTTATTGTCTTTGAACTTGTTTTATAAATGGTCTTTTTTAATGGCAATATTTGATTTTTTTTAAATATTTGCTCTAAATAAGATTTTCCATCTTCATCATCTAATTCTATTGAAATATCATTTGGTAATGGTTGACCAGAAATATTATAAAAGCCATTAGCTATATTTATATCCTTTTTATTCAAAATTAATTTTTCTGATTTGTCATAAATATTTACCCTAAAAACATTACTCGTTTTTGTAAGTAAAGGCACAAATTCTGAAAATCTATTTTTAAAATTTTTCATGGTAGAATCAAAACCTCCATCTTGCCTAATAATACGATAAAAGCCTTCAAAATCTGATGCAATAACAGCCGTAATAAGTTCTTCTTTATCTTTAGTAGAAGCTTCATATATCCATTTTACATCTATATTAACGGAAGGCGTTTTGGGCTTGTTTTCTGCTTTTTTAGCTACTTCTTCTAACTTGGACACTTTATTACCTGCATAAAAAGCGGCTCCAACAACTACCGCTGTTGTAGGATCAATAGTGGTATCTACAACTACATTTGTTCGTTGCTTCAATTCTTTACGAATGTAAGGAATGTAAGTTGTTCCGCCAACCATTATTATTTTTTCAATGTCGGAAAATATTAACGAATTATCATTTAATAATTTTTCGATTAAAGTATAGGTCTCTTCAAATTTTGATGAAATAACTTTATTAAAGTCTTCGGTTGTAACTTCCATTTCAACAAATAAATCTAATTCTTCAATATCGACTTCAAGTAATGCAGAATTTTTTACTGAAAGTTCTTTTTTTATTTCTTCCGCTCTGAACAATAGCTCAATATATAGCTTTTTATATTTAATATCGCCTTCATCAGTAATCATTTTCTTCCACAAACCTACTTCGTTTAACTCTTTTTCTAATTGTGGTAATATTATTTTTTCAACTATGAGGTTATCAATATCTAAACCTCCAAGAAAATTATTCCCTTTATGGTCAATAATTTTTAATTCTCGATGATTTATGCTAACCAAAGCAATGTCAAAAGTTCCGCCACCAAAATCATAAACTAGCCATTTTTTCTCTTCTTTTATTTCTATTTCACTTTTATTTGAGTACGCTAAACATGCTGCTATTGGCTCTTGTAATAACACAACTTCTTTTATACCTGCTAAATATCCTGCTTTTTTAGTAGCGTTAGACTGTATGGTATCAAAAGATGCTGGAATGGTTATTACAACAGAATTTATCACTTCATCAGTAACAAAATTAGTTAGCTCTTTTAAAATTTTAGAAGACAACTCTATTGGTGTTACATTAGAATCTATATCTTTAACATAGTACGTTTCTTCAGTTCCCATTTTTCGTTTAAACGATGAAAATACAGATAACGGGCTTTTAATTATTTGTTCTCTTGCCTTATCTCCTATTTGAATCCTACCTCTTCTAAACGAAACAACCGATGCTAATGTATCTTTAAACCCTACTGGATTTTTATAGATGTTTGATTGTCCGTTTTCATATTTTGCTATAGCGGAATTAGTTGTTCCTAAATCAATTCCGAATTTTATATTATCCATAATTTATGCTACAATTACTATTCCTTTTTGAACTAAAATAAAGCCTTCATTCTCCTTTTTATAAATAACAGGTTTCAAAACCTTTGTAATTATCACTGAATCTTCATTAATAATATTAGCTTCAATTGCGGAGTCTCTATAGTCATATTCTTCACCTAACGGATTGACTATCTTATATCCCAAACTTTCAAATTCATGGTGTAATCGTTTAAAGTTACGTGTGAAATCTGTTATATTACTTTGCTCGGATTTGTTTTCCATATCAATAATCTGTTTGATAATATTTTCCATAATAATTTATTTTAAAGTAAAAATACAAAAATAAGCATTCCTAAATTTATATTTAGATTTTTAAATTTATATTTAGATTTTATTTATTTATTTATCTATATTCAGGGCAGACGCATTAAACTTTCATTAGACTTAGTACTTTAATAAGGTAATGGTTGTCCCAACCTGCTTTCATTCGTCTACTTTTAATTCCTATTTTACTTATTTTTTCATTTTTCAATAAATTAAGTGCTATTTTATTTAGAATAGAAAAG
>CAYOFS010000030.1:0-2611 GCA_964403095.1 uncultured Flavobacteriaceae bacterium
ACTTCAAACCTAGCCGCACGAACAATTATAATAGCTTTTACATTACCGAAGCATTAGTATCCGAAGAATTGTATAACGTTGAAAATTTGATTTTTTTAAGTTAATCAAAAATTGCAATAAATTTATTTTTTTGTATCTTGCAGCAAGAAAACACGAAATAATGAAACATAACAACTATACTTGTCCAAAATGTAATGGCAAAACTTATACCGTTGCGGAGATGCGAGCTACTGGTGGAATTTGGTCTAAAATATTCAATATTCAAACACAAAAATATTCATCAGTTACTTGTGATAATTGTAAATACACCGAGTTTTACAAAGCATCAACAAGAGCATTAAGTAATATATTTGATTTATTTGTAGGATAATTATGGGAAAAATAATTTTAAAAAACATAAAAGTATACGGCTATCACGGCTGTTTAATTGAAGAAGGTCAAATTGGTTCTGACTATATTGTAAACCTTAGCATAAAAGCCAATTTAAAAAAGTCTTCCATCTCAGATGAGTTAAATGACACTGTTGATTATGTACAGCTTAATAATATTGTAAAAGATGAAATGTCCATACGCTCTAAATTATTAGAAACGGTAGCTAAGAGAATATTAAATAAAATATTTTCGGAATTACCTATGGTAAAAAAAGCCGCTGTTTCGGTATCAAAAATAAATCCGCCCATTGGAGGCGATGTTGAAATGGTAACTATAAAAATGAGTAAAAAAAAATAACTTTTTTTAAACTTTTAATTAAAAATATTATTTACATTTGCAATCCCTCAAAAAAAAGGTGTCGTGGCCGAGAGGCTAGGCAACGGTCTGCAACACCGTGTACATCGGTTCGAATCCGATCGACACCTCTAAAACCTCTAATTAATCAGTCTGATTTTTTTAGAGGTTTTTTCTTTAATATATATATTACCTTAAATCCGTAAGTGTTTCCTGCTAACAAAGCCAAACTGCACGCTATTGTTGGGAATGCTCGGTTTTCGATACTCATCATAACTAATGCTATGTTTGTGTGTCTCAAATCTGCGCTACACCAACACTACATACATTTTGACTTCTCGCTACGAAAACACTTGCGGATTTAAGGTATTACATCAATTCAACATCAAAATACGCTAAATAAATTTGAAATATTTTTATGTTGAGTTGGTATTAAGATCTATTTGCCTTGAAATTAAATAAAAACACTATGTAGTTCAATTAAAATAAGTAATTTTACCCTAAAATTAACTTTTATGACAAAGCATTTTATCTACATAGCATTCATTAGTTTATTATTTTTAAATTCTTCATGTAATTCAAAGAAAAAATCGGTTAAAGATAACACAACCGAAAATAAAACATTGAAAACAAACCAGACACAAGAATCTAATTTTACAGTACTTTTAAAAGGTAGCCATAGTAATTTTGAAAAACCAAGTTTAAAAGTAATTAAGAATAACGATGAGTTAAAGCAATTATTCGGAGTACTAAACAGCACTAAATCTCCTAGTGATAAAATACCCGAAGTACAATTCAATAAAAATATTGTTATTGGCTTATTTATGGGTACAAAAAACAGCAGTGGTTTCTCTATTGAAATTGACCATATAGATTATAAACCTGATGAGACTGTAATTGAATATAGAGAAACAACTCCAAAAGGTCGTGTGATGACCGTTATGACTTCCCCTTTTCAATTGGCAAAGATTAACAGAACAAATACACCTATTAAGTTTCAAAAAATAGATTAACGCTATCTTGTAAAAACAAATTCATTTTCTGTGGACAAATTAGCATCAAAGGCATAATCGCCATAATTAAATCCTTTTAAGTCTTCGATGTGCTCAATATTATTATCAATAATATAACGCACCATCATTCCTCTTGCTTTCTTTGCAAAAAAGGCTATTATTTTCAATTTTCCATTTTTTAAATCTTTAAAAACAGGTGTAATTACAGTTGTTTTTAATAATTTAGGTTTAATTACTTTATAATATTCATTACTTGCTAAATTTACTAAAAAGCTATTCGTTTTAAACTCCTTATTTATAGCATTGGTAATTGTGGTATCCCAAAATTGATATAGGTTTTTGGTGTCTTCTACTTCTAATTTCGTCCCCATTTCTAAGCGATAAGGCTGTATTAAATCCAATGGTTTCAACAAACCATACTGTCCAGAAAGTATGTGTAATTTAGCTTGTAGTTGATCTATTTTATCTAAGGGAATTGAATATGCGTCTAAACCCTCATAAACAGTTCCTTTAAAAGCGTAAATTGCCTGTCTAGCATTTTTATTGGTAAAAGGTAGCTTCCAATCTTGATTGCGTTTCCAATTCAAATCTGCCAATTTATCTGATATCTTCATCAACTTTGACAAATCGGTTGGTGATTGTTTTTTTAAAACAGTATTTAATTGCGCCGCTTGGGTTAAAAAATCAGCTTGAGTGTATTTATCCGTTGGCACTTTTGTTTTAAAATCTAATGATTTTGCTGGAGATATTAGTATTTTCATGTGTTCATTTTTATTCTTTAATTAGGAACATGGTACATTCAAATTGATTATTTTAATTTGGTATCAAATTTAATGTTTTGAATGTTTCATGTGTTCATTTTTATTCTTTAA
>CAYOFS010000030.1:2711-18179 GCA_964403095.1 uncultured Flavobacteriaceae bacterium
TTTGGTATCAAATTTAATGTTTTGAATGTTTCATGTGTTCATTTTTATTCTTTAATTAGGAACATGGTACATTCAAATTGATTATTTTAATTTGGTATCAAATTTAATGTTTTGAATGTTTCATGTGTTCATTTTTATTCTTTAAGCCTATGTTTTTTATTTTTTAAGAAAAGTAAACTTCTGTTTTTTAATTCAGCATTTTAATATACTCATCTTCAGTAATAATTTTTACACCTAATGTTTCGGCTTTTACTTTTTTTGCTGGCCCCATTTTATCGCCCGCAATAAGATAATCGGTTTTTTTAGACAAAGAGCTTACATTTTTACCACCATTATCTTCTATCGATTTTTTTAAGTCATTTCTACTGAATTTTTCAAAAACTCCTGAAACCACAAATTTTAACTGTTCTAATTTATTTGAAACTGAAGTGTCATTCTCTACTAATTCAAACTGTAAACCGTGTGTTCTCAAACGCTCTATAATAGCAATATTAGTTTCTTCTTTAAAAAACAACACAACACTTTGAGCTATTCGTTCTCCTATTTCATCTACATTTTTTAGTGTTTCAAAATCGGCTAAAATTAAATTATCTATATTTTTAAAATGCTTTGCTAATTTTTTAGAAACTGTTGCGCCACAAAAACGAATTCCGAGAGCAAAAAGCACTTTTTCAAAAGGTACTTTTTCCGACTCTTCCAAGCCTTTAATAATATTTTCGGCAGATTTTTGAGCCATTCGTTCTAATGGCAGAATTTGCCCTAATTTCAAATCGTATAAATCGGCATAATTATTAATTAAACCAGCATCGAATAATAATTCTACGGTTTCATTACCAATTCCGTCAACATTTAGCGCTTTACGACTAATAAAGTGCTGTATTTTACCTGTAATTTGAGTTTTACATCCGTTTTCATTTGGGCAATAATGTTTTGCGTCTCCTTCGGTTCTAACCAATGCTGTTTGGCAGTCTGGACAATGAGTTGCATATTGAAATGCAATAGAATTATTAGGTCTTAAAGAAAAATTAACTCCTATAATTTTAGGAATTATTTCTCCTCCTTTTTCAACAAAAACAGTATCATTTAACCTAATATCATGTTTTTCAATTTGATCGGCATTATGTAACGATGCACGTTTTACAATAGTTCCTGCTAATTCAACAGCTTCTAAATTTGCCACTGGCGTAATTGCTCCTGTTCGCCCAACTTGATAATCAACACTATTCAATTTGGTAGAAACTTGTTCTGCTTTAAATTTATAAGCAATTGCCCATCGTGGTGATTTTGATGTAAAGCCTATTTCATTTTGATAATGAAGTGAATTTACTTTAACTACTATCCCATCAGTTTCATAAGGTAGTTCATGACGTTTCTTATCCCAATATTCTATAAACTCAAAAACCTTGGTTATAGAAGTGCATTTTTTTATCTCATTTGGCACTTTAAATCCTACTTTTCTTGCTGCTTCTAATATCTCAAAATGTGATTGGTACTTTGTTTCATCCGTTACAACGTGATAAAGCAAACAGTCTAAAGGTCTTTTTGCAACTTCGGTACTGTCTTGTAATTTCAAACTTCCACTTGCTGTATTTCGAGGGTTACGATAGGGTTCTTCTCCATTTTCAATACGTTCTTCGTTCATTTTTTCGAAGCCTTTGAATGGTAAAATTATCTCTCCTCTAATTTCAAAATTATCTAATAATTCAGCGCCATCAATCTTTAACGGAATTGATTTTATGGTTTTAATATTTGCTGTTACATTATCTCCAACAAAGCCATCGCCACGAGTTGCAGCTGTTTTTAGTTGCCCGTTTTCATAGCTTAGATTTATTGATGCGCCATCGTATTTTAATTCACAAGTATATGCTAATTTTTCTACACCAATAATTTTTAGTAACCGTTTTTCCCAATCATATAAATCTTCTATGGAATAGGAGTTTGACAAGGAATACATGCGATTTTTATGGCTGATATTTTCAAAATTTTTGGTGATTTCTCCTCCAACACGTTGTGTAGGTGAATTGGCATCAAAATATTGTGGATTTTCATCTTCTAATTTTTGAAGTTCCGTTAGTTTTTGATCAAATTCATAATCACTTATTGATGGATTATCCAACACATAATAAGCATGATTATGCTCATTTAATTTTTTACGTAGTAGTTGTATTTTCTCTTTAATTTCAAACATATTTATCTCGCTTCAATGGTTTCGTTAACAAACCAATTTTCTTTAACTTCGATTTCTTTACTGAAATAAATGACTTTTTCTGGTTGATTTTTTTTGAAGTAATTTCCTGTATCCCATTTGCTGTTTTTATTAGCGTCAATTATTATTCTTACAAGATATTTTTTAGGTGATAGCAAGTCAAAATTAACTTTATTTTCAGTTTTTAAATACTGCCTATCTATTAATTTTTCTTTTAAATCTAATAGCTCTACAATTATAGAAACACCTTTATTTTTATTTACTGTAAGGCTTATAGTTCCGTAATTTTCTTTCTTTTTTGTTCTTAAATTATAACTTATCGTGTCTTTATTTTGCTGATTGAAAAAATCTGTAATTCCGTTTGGCAATATTTTAATTTTATATTGCTCACTTTCTTTTTTATCAAACAACATTAATAAATTTCTATTTTCATTGTGTTTAAGTGTGAATTCTACAGCAAGTGTATCTTTATTAAAAAGACTAAACATCTTTTTATCAAACTTACTTAAAGGATTATTTGTTATTATTTTTACGGTATCATTAAAATGTAAGGTTCCTCTAATACTGCTTTTTACAATTAGGCTATCTGTAATTTTATTTCTTAATTTAATTATTTCAGTTATTTTATAATCGGAATTTTCAATATCAAAAAACAATGAATCAATCGCTTTATCACTTGAAAAATAATAATTTAATGTGTCGTATTTTTTTTCGAAAAATTGTTTGCTTGTAATAAAATTAATTCCTGATTTTTTAACATCTTCTTTTACCTTGAAGGCTTTTGCATTACCTTCAAAACCAAATATTAAATGACCTTTTGCTATTTCAACTGGTTTATGTGACTTGAATTTTAACTCTTCTTTAAATAAATTAAGTTTGAACTCTTTTTCTGTTGGAATACTAATAACAGAATCAATAAAAGCAATTTTATCTGTTTTAGGATTAAATAAAAAGTCATTATTAGCATCTTTTATTGCTATAAGATGGTATTTTCCTTTTTTAAGATTATTTATTTCCCAACCGATACTATCTAAAGTATTGGTTACATAAAGCGGCTTTTCTTTATAGATAGTAGAATCATTAAACGATTCATTTGCTTCGTATAATAATATCGATACATATTTATCTACCTCTTTGCTAAAGGCGTTCGACAGACTTCCTTTAACAGACAAGGAGTCAATATAATTACCTGTTGAAAATATATATTGAAATCCTTTTAAGATATTACCTTCATTATTATCCACAATACTTTCACCAAAATTAAAGGTATAGGTTGTGTTTTTTAATAAGGTATCTTTTATTTTTATAGTCAATCTTTTACTTGGAATGCCTAGAGGAGTAATATCGGCTGGGTATTTCAATGGTGGAGAAATTATTAAATTTTTATTAAGTTCGTTTAATTTAATATATTCATCAAAATAGATGGTAATTTCATTTTCATTGAAATTTACAGTTTTAAATTCGGGTATTGTTTTAATTGTGATTGGAGCATCTTCGTCTTTTGGACCGCCAGATGGAGCACCACGTCTAGCACAACTCAACATAATTAGTAGTACCAAAGTAAAAACAATAACATATTTTAAAAACTTCATAAAACTTAATTTATGCAAAGAAACAATTTTAAATGCTTAATTCTAAATTTTAACAAGTGAATTTATGTTAATATTACACTAAAAAATGATGTGCTTTTATACTAATACCAGTTTAATTTTATTCTGTAATTGCCATAACTGCAATACTTATTTTAATGTTATTTGCTTTAAACAATTCATTTGCGCAAGATTCTATTGTAGCTCCTGTTGTTATAATATCATCAATTAACAATATGTGTTTGTTTTCAAAAAATGAATGGTCATCTAAAAAAAACAACTCTTCCATGTTTTTCCATCTATCCAATCGTGTTTTTTTTGACTGTGTTGTACTCTTTTCTTTTTTTATTAAAACTCCATCAACATAAGGCTTTTGTAGATGGATTGAGAGCTGTATTCCAAATTTTTCTACCTGATTATAACCTCTTTTTTTGAACTTTTTTTTATGTAATGGAACAGGTACTATAAAGTCAATATTCTCAAATATTTTACTAACCTGCATTTCTTTCCCTAACCAATCTCCTAAAAAAACACCTATTTCTTGATTACCTTTATACTTTAAATTATGGATTAATTTTTGTGTAATTCCTTTTTTATTATACAACAATAAAGCAGTTGCATGCTCAATTTTAATTCTGCCAAAAAATACTTTTTCAACATTTATTGCGTTATTCATTAAACTATTTGTAGTTGGCAAACTAAATAAACATTGCGAGCACACTACGTTTTCATTAGTTGTTAACACTGTTTCACAAGCTTGACAAACATTAGGATAAAAAATATTTTTTATATCATTTAAAAATTGCATATTTGCTTTAATTTAGTTTACTAACTAAGCCTTGACTTATTTTCAAGTTAGTTGTTTAGTCTTTACTAAGTTACAATAAATATTTAAATCTATTAATATTGAACGCTAAATTAGCTTTTTTTAAAGAGTCTGTTAAGAATATTAAAACAACAGGGACAGTTATGCCTAGTTCTCGTTTCTTAATAACTAAAATGCTTAAAGGAGTTGATTTTGAAAAGTCTCTCGTTTTTGTTGAATATGGTGCAGGAAATGGTATTATTACAAAGTATATCCTTAAAAAAATGAAACCAGATGCTAAACTAATTTGCTTTGAGATAAACACCGAATTTAACAAACACCTAAATTTAATTAATGATGACAGGCTAATTATAGTTAATAATTCCGCTGAAAAAATAAAAGCTATCTTATCAACTAATAATATACAAAATGTTGATTGTTTTGTTTCTAGTTTACCATTAGCTATAATGCCACTAACTATTTCTGAAAATATATTAAACTATTCTAAAGAAGTATTAAATACAAATGGTCAATTTATCCAATATCAATACTCTACTAATTCTCTTAAAATTTTCAAAAAAATTTTTGGTGAAAAAAATGTAATTTTGAATTTTGAATTAATGAATATACCACCTGCTTTTATCTATAAATGCAAAAAAACTAACCCTTTAAAATAATATACATATGTCTGATAATTTAAAAAAAGGAATTATTGCTATTTTAATCTTTGCCATCTTAGGCTTAATTTATTATAATCTTTATAGCACCAATAGGCACATTGTTGTACAACAAGAGATGCAACTTGAAAAAGATATTATACTAAATGATTTAGCAAAATTAGAAAATAAATACGATAAAGAAATTCTAAAAAACACTTCTTTATCAAAAGAATTATTAACTCAAAAAAAAACTATTTTAGATTTTAGAAGCGCTTTAAGATCATCTGAAAAAACCAATAAAAAATTAATTAATTTTTATAAATTAAAAATTAAAAATCTTACTAATATTTCTGATAATTTAATTAGAATAAGCGACTCTTTATCACGAGAAAACAACAATCTTACTCAAAAAAACATAAACTTAACTACTCAAAAAGACAGTCTTAACTCAAATTTAAAAAATCAAACTACTTTTAATAACAAATTAGTAGAACAAAATTTAGACTTAGCTAAAAAAATAGCACTAGGTGAAATTGTTACTGCCAGTAACTTTAATGTAGTTACTTATAGAGAACGAAATAATGGGAGCTTTAAAGAATCCGACAAAGCACGAAGAGTTGATGCATTCAAAACAAGTTTTATACTAAATGAAAATCCAATTGCCACAGAAGAAGATATTATTACTCATGTTGTTATCACAAAACCAGACGGAAAACTTCTTGTAAATAAAGGTAGCTTCTCTACTCCTAATGGAAAAAAAATTAATTTTTCAAATTCAAGTACAATACCATACAAAAAAACAGGTATTACAAGTGATATTGTTACTAAATTTGGTAATCAAAAACCTCCAAAAGGAACCTATATAATTGACTTCTATATTAAAGAAACTAAAGTTGGATCAGTAGAAAAAACACTACACTAATAATTATTTTCAAATGTCAGAAAAAAAAGACCTCTCAAAAATAGAACAAATAAGAATTCAACTTGAAAAAAGAATTTTAGAAATAGAAAAAAACAAGAGAATTTCTACCTCTAAAATTGAAACTGATGAAAATATCAGTGATGAAAAATCACTTTTTGAATTACGAAATGAACTATTAAGCCTAAATAAATCAAAAAAAGAGAGTAAGCCCAAATCTAAAGAGCCTAGAGAAATAGTCAAAAACAACTTACTAGAAACAAAAAACAAACAAAAACCTACACTAGTAAAAACACCAGAACCACCCAAAGAAGCAACTACTAAGTTTAATAATACAATTAGCCCTATTAATAAAACACTTGAAAAATCAATTAAAAAACCTAGTAGCAACACAGTTAATTTTCAAAAAAAAATAGCCGAAAAGATCACAAAAAATATTGAGCAAATACTCAAAAAAGAGCGTGAAACCCCTATTAGTAAAACAGTTTCTGTAAAGCAAAAAAATAAAATAGAACCTGTTTCAATAAAAATTAGCAAACAAGTAACCGAAAACACTAACTTAAGTAAAAACTCAAATAAGCAAACAGAATTATTGGGAAGTAAAAAAGTTTTTATTATCATCGCTTTAATTTTTGCCGCACTATTTTTAGGTGTTTTAATAAAATTAAAACTAGATCAACAAAAAACAAAAGAACTCTTAGAGTATCAAAAACAAGAAACTATAGATTATTCTAAAAAAGATATTTTATTTAAAGATGTAGAAGATGATGTTGAACCTGATGAACTACAAAATATTGATCAAGATAATAAATAATATTTCTTTAAATAAACTTATATAATAACTTGTATTTTTCTATTTTTGCTACATGGCAAAACAAGAAGATTTATTTAAAAAAGTTATATCCCATGCAAAAGAATATGGGTACATTTTTCAATCTAGTGAAATTTACGATGGACTAAGTGCCGTTTACGATTATGCGCAAAATGGTATTGAATTAAAAAAGAATATACGTGAATATTGGTGGAAATCAATGGTTCAAATGAACCAAAATATTGTTGGTATTGATACTGCAATTTTTATGCACCCAACTATATGGAAAGCATCTGGACATGTTGATGCATTTAGCGACCCTTTAATAGACAATAAAGACTCTAAAAAAAGATATCGTGCCGATGTTCTTGTAGAGGATTATTGTGCTAAAATTGAAAAAAAAATTGAAAAAGAAGTCACCAAAGCTACTAAACGATTTGGAGACAGCTTTGATAAAGAAGAATTTATTACTACAAATGGTAGAGTTTTAGGTTACCAAGAAAAAATTAACACTATTTTATCTCGACTAGGAAAATCTTTAGAAAAAGAAGATTTAGTAGATGTGAAATTACTTATTGAAGAATTAGAAATTGCCTGTCCTTTATCTGGCTCAAGAAACTGGACAGATGTAAAACAATTCAACCTAATGTTTGGAACAAAACTTGGTGCAGATGCAGCAAGTGCAATGGATTTATATTTAAGACCCGAAACTGCTCAAGGAATTTTTGTAAACTTTGCTAATGTACAAAAAACAGGACGTATGAAAATTCCATTTGGAATTGCTCAAACTGGTAAAGCTTTTAGAAATGAGATTGTTGCACGACAATTTATTTTTAGAATGCGTGAATTTGAACAAATGGAAATGCAATTCTTTGTTAAACCTGGAACAGATCTTGAATGGTTTGAAAAATGGAAAAAAACAAGGTTAAATTGGCATCACTCACTAGGTCTAGGAAGTGACAATTACCGCTTTCACGATCATGAAAAATTAGCACATTACGCTAATGCAGCAACCGATATTGAATTCAAATTCCCTTTTGGATTTAAAGAGTTAGAAGGTATTCACTCAAGAACGGATTTTGACTTAAAAGCTCACGAAAAACATTCAGGAAAAAAATTACGTTTCTTTGATCATGAAACAAACACAAACTACGTTCCCTATGTTGTAGAAACCTCTATTGGTTTAGATAGAATGTTTTTAGCTGTTTTCTCTAACTCCTTAAAAGAAGAGAAACTAGAAGATGGCTCTAGTAGAATCGTATTAAAATTACCTGCAATTCTATCGCCAAATAAAGTTGCAGTACTGCCTTTACTTAAAAAAGACGGCTTGCCCGAAATTGCACACAGTATTATTAATGATTTAAAATACGACTTTAATGTAGTATATGACGAAAAAGATGCTGTTGGAAGACGATACAGGCGACAAGATGCTAATGGTACTCCTTTTTGTATTACAGTAGATCATCAAACAAAAGAAGATAATACCGTTACTATTAGATACAGAGATACCATGAAACAAGAACGTATTGCTATTACTGAAATTACCGATATTGTAAATAGTGAAATCTCATTTAAAAATTGGATTAACAAATAAGAATGGTAGTTGAATTTTAATAGAAAAGTAAAATCATCATTCCGTAATTGGAATGATGATTTTTTATTTATGACAAACTCCCTCAAATCTATCAAAATAACAACCCAAATATACACAAAATAATGTAACTAACCAATCCTATTTTATATTTGTTATCATTTAATTTATAAACGCTATAAAAAACTAAAATTTAGCCCTTAATTGCACGTTTCCTGTATGGATTACATTAACTTTTTCTGATTTCCGAGCATTATAATTCAAGTTAAGATCTAAATAATTTGTTAATGTTTTTTGTAATATTAAGCTCCAAGTATAATTTTTTCCACTTTGTAAACCTTCTAACAGTTGATAAGAAATAGTTGAAAATTGATTTTCTGAATACACATTATCAATATAATTAATAGAACCATTCATCGAGAATTTTTTATTACTTAAATATTGAAAAGAAAAACCAAAATCACCCGCTTTTAAATGCTCCTTATTAATCGAATTATTTTGCTTATCATTAAATTCATAATTCATACTTAATGAAGATTTACTATCATTAAATAAATAGGAAAGTTTTACAAGTGCAGTATTGGTTAATAAGTTCATATTTCTAGAAACAAAACGCTCATTATTACTTAAAGTTGATGTGTGAACTCCTTGTAAATCAAGCAGCCATTTTTTATCTATCTTATGCGAAAATTGTAATTGATTAGACTCTATATTGTTTTCTTGCAAACCAGTAATATAAACCGTTTTATTATCCGATTTTAAATAACTATACGTAATAGAATAATGTTGCTTACCTCTATTAAAAAATAAATGATTTTTAAAATTAAATTGTAAAGCTAATGCATCATTTGTAACAAACGGATTTAGCTGAAAATTAGACGATTTCAATTGCTTATTATCAATATTAATATTGGTAATATTAACAAAATGAGCTGCATATTTTTTAAAAACATTGGTGCTATTAGTCCATTTAGATGGATTTATTGTAACTAAATTACTTAACTTAGTTTGATTTGTTCTAGTAAATTTTGTTGACGGCAACAATACTCTTACATAAATTGCTTCGTCTTGGAATTGGGCAATTTCAAATTCATCTAAATCTTGAATTCCATCATTATTATAATCAATCCAAGTATAATAACCTTTAGCTGGATCAACTTCTAAATAATTAAATTCCTGTTGTGGAATTGTACCTGAACTTGTTTCGTAAATAGTTTTAAACTGAAAAAAATTATCTACTAATTGCTGACGATAACTAATTTTAGAATTTAACGATTTGTCATTATTAAAAAATAAATTACTAAACTGTCTATAATTAAAATAAATAGACAAATCAGCTGTCTTTTTTTGTATAATATCCGATTTCAAATAATAATTATTCGATTTATTTACACGTTTTAATGCTGTGTTTTTAAGACTGTCATTTGTAATATACTCATAACCAAGCTCAATTTTTGTTCTAAGCGAGTCTTTAATTCTAAAATAAGTTCCATAACGCTTATTTTTAAAACTCAAATTATTTAATTGCTCCGTATCATTATTTTTACGAATATTACTCTCATTATTTAGCTTCACTCCTACTAAAAAATTAGAAAAATAATGTGTTAAGTCTGCATTAAATTGATTGAAATTACTTTTTTCAATTTCTGAATCGCTATTCATAACACTTGTACTAAGATATAATTTCGTTTTGTCAAATTTTAAATCTGAATGTAAACTATGTTTAATTCCTTTAAAATAATTTAAAAAAGTTAGGTTTTCTAATTGATATTGAATTAGTCCATTTTCATCATTGCTATAGTTTAAACTCGTTTGCAATAAGCTTAAATTAGACTCCAAAATATTATTAATATTCCAATCTCTATCAAAATCAATTTTTTTTAATCGTTCAATTGAAGTGTAATTTTTATCAATTATTTCATACGATAAATCACTATTTAATTTCCATTCTTTATCAATCAACAATTGATTCCATTTTAATAAACCTGCAAAACCAGTATTATTAGCATCATCAATAGCCGAAAATAAATTAGCATCATTATTGCTAAAAGCCAACTCTGTATTTATACGTGTTTTAGAATTGTTAAAATCAGCTTTAAGCGATGTTATTTGTAGTTTATTTGGTGCATTTAGCTGAATTTTAGGTTCAAAATCTCCTTGTTTAATTCCTCCTATTTCGTTTACAAACGTATAAATTCTACCAGTTGCAATAGTGTTTTCAATACTATAATTACCTTGATTTTCTCCAACATAAGTGAATTTTACACTATATAGTTCATCATTTGGATTGTTTGAATACTCAAAGACTTCTTCTCCACTAATCAATATTTTTCTGTATTGTATTTTATCTTCAATAAAATTTTCACTAACAGCGCTTAAAGTGTACATTTGGTTAATATCATCACCTGCATTTGAAAGTATTTCTTTTTGAGTATCAGATAAATCTTGTTGCAAACTTTTGCTTTTAGAATCACTTTCAGAATAGAAATCAAGTTCTAAATTAAATTGCTTATGCTGATAATTAGCTTTGTTAAAACTAACATAGCGAGTAAAGTTTTGTTCACTAGCTTGAAATTCTACCACAATACGCATATCTGAATTTACAGGGTAAGTTGTATTAAACATTATTTCCGCAGCGCTATAATCTATGCTGTAATTTTTCTTATCTATTGGTAAACCATTAACATAAACCGTTTCGCTATTTGCAATAATTAGCAAAAATTGATTTGCGGTATTTGCCAATCTATATGGACCTTGATTGGCTTCTTTACCGTTAAACTGAACCATCTTATATTCGCCTTCGACAATTGCACCAGAAGCATAAATATTTGATGTGCTTTTTTTACCTTTAAACTTAACATCAACTCCTAAACCTTTCACTCTTTTATTAAAGTTTAAGTAATTTGAATTATTATTATTTAAAAATAAATCTCCTGCTGTTAATTTCCAGCTATCGCTAAATAATTCTACAAAAATCCTATCATATTCATCTAAACGCTGCGTATATCCGTTATCTTGTAAAGGAATTGTATTGTCTGATATTGTCGCATTTATACCAACCTTTCTTGATAGTTTTCCTTTCAGTTGTAATTTAAAACCTGAATTTACAACACCATCTTGATTGTTTCCCATTGTGATTCCTCTAGATAAAAAACCCGTAGTTTCTAGTCCGTCAAAAATGGCTGTTGTTTTTTCCTTTCTATCTGTAGTCTCTAGCTGATAAAATTTTCGATGCTTACTTTTTGAATTATCAACTATCAAACTTTCATCAAATTCTTTATAGGTTTTAGTTAAAAATAAAGGCAAAGGTTTATATTGAACTTTTATTTTTTTACCATTAAAGGAATCGTTTATAAATGCTATTCGTGATTTTGCAAAATCAATAGTATAATTAGCTGTGTTGATAATTTCATCGTTTAAAAATAACTTAAATCTATACGGACTAATACTTACACTATCAATTAAAACTATTTTATTTTTCACAACAAACTCTTTACTAATACTAGATTTAGGTATATTTTGCGAAAAGGAAAATAACCCAATTAAGACAAAAATAAAAAAAAGTCTGTTTTTCATTAATTGATTTGATTAATTACATACAATAACACACATATTACCTAATTAATTTATTAAAAAAACCTTCAAGCTTTTAAAATCTTGAAGGTCTTACTGTTTGACAGCTATTAATCATATTATAATAACGTATAAAAAGTATACTTATTTCATCATTGCTGCACCAATTCTGGCATATAAACCTTTATCTAGATTCCTTCTCATAGCCTTAAAAGCTACAATAGTTTCATCAACATCTTTTATGGTGTGGCTTGCAGTAGGAATTAAACGTAAAATCATCATTCCCTTTGGAATTACTGGATAAATTACAATAGAA
The DNA here is from genome assembly GCA_964403095.1 of uncultured Flavobacteriaceae bacterium. Lineage (GTDB taxonomy): Bacteria > Bacteroidota > Bacteroidia > Flavobacteriales > Flavobacteriaceae > S010-17. Next base: position 15,181 of record CAYOFS010000030.1, read on the forward strand.
CAAAATATTTTGTGGTTTTCACGTAAATCATGTACTAAAGCCATTGCTTCTGGCACATCGCCTTTTAAGAATACAGGTGTAACACAAGTGTTTGTCTTACCTATATCAAAACCATTTTCTTTTAATTGACTTTGTAAAGCATTAGTTATTTTCCATAAATTTTCTTTAAGTTCTGGCATTGTTCTTATCATATCCAAACGTTTTAAAGCACCTTTTACCATTGGCATTGGTAAGGATTTAGCAAACATTTGAGAACGCATATTATATTGTAAGTACTGAACCATATCTTTATCTCCTGCAAAGAAAGCTCCAATACCTGCCATTGATTTTGCAAATGTTGCAAAATAAACATCTATACCATCTTGTACTCCTTGTTCAAACCCAGCTCCTCTTCCATCTTCACCAAGTGTTCCAAAACCATGAGCATCATCTATTAAAACTCTAAAGTTATATTTTTCTTTTAAACCGATGATTTCTTTTAATTTCCCTTGTTCTCCACGCATTCCAAAAACACCTTCGGATATTACTAAAATTCCACCATTGGTTTCATTTGCTATTTTTTCGGCACGTTTCAAGTTTAACTCTAAACTCTCCATATCATTGTGCTTATAGGTAAAACGCTTACCATGATGTAATCTAACACCATCAATAATACAAGCATGCGAGTCCATATCATAAACAATAACATCATTTTTTGACACTAAAGCGTCAATTGCCGAAACCATTCCTTGATAACCAAAATTTACTAAATATGCAGCTTCTTTACCTACAAACTCAGCACATTCTCTTTCTAATTGCTCGTGAAATTCAGTATGTCCAGACATCATTCTTGCGCCCATTGGATACGCCATACCATATTCCATTGCAGCTTCTCCATCAGCTTTAATGACTTCTGGTCTATTTGCTAAGCCTAGATAATCATTAATACTCCAAGTAATTACTTCTTTGCCATTAAATTTCATTCTATTAGAAATAGGTCCTTCTAATTTAGGAAACACATAATAACCTTCGGCTTTATCAGCCCATTTACCTAGTGGTCCTTTGTCGTTTTTAAAGCGATCAAATAAATCTTTCATTCTATTTTTTTTATGATATAATACTAAATAGTCGTCAACCATTAAGCGATTGCAAACTTACTAAAAAAAATTATTTAATTAAAACAAAAAAAGACTACCTACAAATAGATAGTCTTAATATAATTAGTATAATTTTTTTAACTTTCTTCACTCATTTGTTCAGCTGCTTTTTTTGCTTCTTTTTTCAATTGTATCTTCTCATTAAAATTACCTATTAACCAATAAGGAATAATAAATGTGATAACAAATATCATCAACCAAAATCCTAATGTGAAAATTGATAAAAAAATTAAAAAACCTACAAATTTTGCTAAAGTCATTTTATGTTAAATTTATGCTGTAATATATATACTGCAAAAATAATACTATTTTTTTAATATTCACAACTATTTCATTCATTTTATTTATAGTTATTAAAGCCTTAGATTACTAAATATATGCATAAAATGATATTATTAATTCAGCTAGTTTTCGTAAATTTGTATAAATATTAAAATCAGCACTAGCATGTCATATAGAATAGAAAAAGATACAATGGGTGAGGTTAAAGTCCCATCAAATAAATATTGGGGAGCACAAACAGAACGCTCTAGAAATAACTTTAAAATAGGTGCAGAAGCATCAATGCCTTTAGAAGTAGTCTATGGTTTTGCATACCTAAAAAAAGCAGCAGCTTATGCTAATTGTGAACTAAGCGTTTTAGCAGAAGAAAAGCGAGATTTAATTGCAAAAGTATGTGATGAAATTCTAGAAGGTAAACATGACAACCAATTCCCATTAGTTATTTGGCAAACAGGTTCTGGTACACAAAGTAACATGAATCTAAATGAAGTAATTGCAAATAGAGCACAAGAAATTGCAGGAAGAGTGATTGGCGAAGGCGAAAAAGTTATTCAACCAAATGATGATGTAAATAAATCACAATCATCAAATGATACTTTTCCTACTGGAATGCATATTGCTGCATATAAAATGCTTATTGAAAATACTATTCCAAACATCACTATTTTACGTGATGCATTAAATAAAAAAGCAATTAAATTTAAAAGTGTTGTAAAGATTGGACGAACACATTTAATGGACGCTACACCGCTAACAGTTGGGCAAGAATTTTCTGGATATGTCTCTCAACTAGACCATGGTTTAAATGCCTTAAATAACACTTTAGACCATTTGTCAGAATTAGCCTTAGGTGGAACTGCTGTTGGAACAGGATTAAATACACCTAAAGGATATGATGTACTTGTCGCTAAAAAAATAGCCGAATTTACAGGTTTGCCTTTTATTACAGCTCACAATAAATTTGAAGCTTTAGCTGCTCATGATGCAATTGTTGAATCTCATGGCGCTTTAAAAATGTTAGCGGTATCACTAAATAAAATAGCGCACGATATTAGAATGTTAGCTTCTGGTCCTAGAAGTGGAATAGGAGAATTAAGTCTTCCTGCAAACGAACCAGGATCATCAATAATGCCAGGAAAAGTAAACCCTACTCAAGCAGAAGCTCTAACAATGGTTTGTGCGCAAGTTATGGGTAACGATGTTGCTATTACTGTTGGAGGAATGCAAGGACATTTTGAGTTGAATGTATTTAAACCAATGATGGCAGCAAATTTTTTACAATCGGCTAGATTATTAGGCGATGCTTGTTTATCATTCACAAATAACGCTATTGAAGGGTTAGATGTTAATCAAAGTAAAATAACTGAATTACTAAATAACTCCTTAATGCTAGTAACGGCTTTAAACACAAAAATAGGGTATTATAAAGCTGCCGAAATTGCAAATACCGCACACAATAACGGAACTACACTACGTGAAGAAGCTGTTAGATTAGGTTATGTAACCAAAGATCAATATGACCAATGGGTAAAACCTGAAGATATGATTGGAAGTCTTTAAATAAATAATTCAACAAATAAA
>CAYOFS010000031.1:0-17744 GCA_964403095.1 uncultured Flavobacteriaceae bacterium
TTATATTATAGGTTCAGTTGTTGGTCCACATCCATATCCCGATATGGTAACTAAATTTCAATCGGTTATTAGTGCCGAAATTAAAAAGCAATTATTTCAAAAAACAGGACGAGATTATCCTGATAAAGTTATTGCATGTATTGGTGGCGGAAGCAATGCCGCAGGTGCTTTTTATCATTTTTTAGATAATGACAAAGTAGCCTTAATAGCCGTAGAAGCAGCAGGTTTAGGTGTTGATACAGATCATTCGGCTGCAACGAGTGTTTTAGGCTCTAAAGGTGTAATTCATGCAAGTATGACCTTACTTATGCAAGATAAAGACGGACAAATTATCGAGCCATACTCCATATCCGCTGGCTTAGATTATCCTGGAATTGGTCCTTTACACGCACACTTAATAAAATCAGGACGCACAAAAGTATATACCGCTAAAGATGACGAAGCCATAAAAGCTGGTTTTTTATTAACCAAATTAGAAGGTATTATTCCTGCTTTAGAATCGGCTCATGCATTAGCTGGTCTTGAAAAAATAAATTTCAAACCTGAAGAAATAGTTGTTGTAAACCTTTCAGGAAGAGGCGATAAAGACATGAGTACTTATTTAAACTATCTAAAAAAATAAAAATGGGAAAATTAAGATTATCAAATATATTTACCGATAAAACAAAACCTCTTTTAAGTATATATCTAAGCGCAGGTTATCCTGAATTAGATTCTATGCCTAAATTAATTGAAAATTTGGAAGGAAATAATGTGGACTTTATTGAAGCAGGAATGCCATATTCCGATCCTTTAGCAGATGGAACAACCATTCAAGAAAGTAGCAGTATCGCTTTAAAAAACGGTATTGATTTGTCGCTTTATTTTAAACAGATAAAAAGTGTTAGAGCCAAAACTAAACTTCCAATTTTATTTATGGGCTATTTTAATCAAATACTAAAAACTGGTATTGAAAAATTCCTTCAACTTTGTGTTGATAGTGGTATTGACGGATTAATAGTTCCTGATATGCCTCCAAAAATATATCAAGAATATTATCAAAAAACATTTGAAAGATACGACTTAGCTGTAATATTTTTAATCTCTCCTACAACAAGTGAAAAACGTATTAAATTAATCGATGCCTTGAGTAGTGGCTTTATTTATATAGTATCTTCGTCTTCTACAACAGGTAAAACAACAGGTTTTGGTAAAGAACATTTAAACTACTTTGAAAAAATAGCTAAATTAAGTCTCAATACTCCAACTGTAATTGGTTTCGGAATTGATACTAAAGATAAATTTGAATTAGCAAATAAATATGCTAATGGTGCTATTATTGGCTCTGCTTTCATTAAAGCTATTGCTGATGCAAATAATTATTTAGCAAATTCTACAAAATTTATTCAAACAATAATATAAATGAAGCAATATTTTAATCAATGGACTTATAAACGATTAATTCAGCTTGGATTTGGTTTGTACTTTTTTTGGGAATACCTTCAACATGAATCTATACTTGCAATCCTATTTGGGGTATTCATGAGTTTTCAAGCTATTGCCAATGTTGGTTGTTTTAGTTCTCGTGGTTGTACAACAAATAATATTCAGCAAAAAAACGATACTTTTTCTGATGATGATGATATTGACTTTGAAGAAATTAAGTAACACTACTTTATAAAAAAATATTTTTAATCCCTGTTTAAATACAATTATAAATTATATTTGTTTCATATAAACTCACTAATGAAAATAACTTGTAAAGGAAATATAATAGATTTAAGTACGCCAAAAGTTATGGGTATTTTAAACATTACTCCTGATTCATTTTTTGATGGCGGCAAATATAAATCCGATAAAAAAATCATCAAGCAAACAAAAAAAATGCTTAAACAAGGTGCTACTTTTATCGATATTGGTGCTTATTCTTCTAAACCAAATGCTAAACATATTTCCCAAACTGAAGAACTAAATAGAATTTTACCTGTTGTTAAATTATTGATTAAAGAGTTTCCTTCTATTCTGATTTCAATTGATACTTTTAGAAGTCAAGTTGCTAAAGCTTGTTTAGATGCTGGCGCTTGTATGATTAACGATATTTACGGAGGTAGTTTTGATGATGAAATGTTTAGTGTTATTGCAAAACACCAAGTTCCATATGTGTTAATGCACATTAAAGGAACACCTCAAAACATGCAAGACAAACCCGAATACAATAATATTCTTAAAGAAATTAGACATTATTTTGAAGAGAAAATACAAAAACTACAAGCCTTAAACGTAAACGATATAATTTTAGATCTCGGTTTTGGTTTTGGAAAAACAGTAGAACACAACTATAAAATATTAAATAATTTAAACGATTTTAAATCTTTAAACTTTCCAATTTTAGCAGGTATTTCAAGAAAATCAATGCTTTACAAAGTATTAGATTCTAAACCTAGAAAAATGAAAAACGCAACAAGTATTGCCAATACTATTGCACTTTTAAATGGCGCTACTATTTTAAGAGTTCACGATGTGAAAGAGGCTATGGAATGTATTCAAATTATTAAGAAACTTAATTAAACTACTATAAAATAAAAAAATGTTATTTGGATTATTAGGTAAAAACATAGCGTATTCTTTTTCGAAAAAATATTTTACTAAAAAGTTTAATACGGAAAATTTAAACCATCAATATGAAAATATTGATTTAGATAATATTGATAACTTAACAGCTTTTTTATTAAAAAATAAAACCAATTTAAAAGGCTTCAACGTTACCATTCCATACAAACAAGATGTATTTCAATTTTTAGATCAAATTGATACTGTTGCACAAGAAATTGGTGCTGTAAATTGTGTTAAAATTATTGGTAATCAACATTTAAAAGGTTTTAATACTGACGCTTACGGCTTTGAACAATCTATATTACCGTTACTAAAAAAACGTCATAAAAAAGCATTGATTTTAGGTACTGGTGGCGCTTCAAAAGCGGTAGCTTATACTTTTAATAAACTACAAATTGAATATAAATTTGTTTCTCGTAATCCACAAAAAAACCAACTTTCATATAGCTCTTTAACCAAAGATATCATAAAAGAATACAAAGTAATTGTCAATACAACCCCATTAGGTACAAAAGGTAAATCTGAAGATGAATGTGCCAATATTCCGTATCAGTATATTGGTAAAAAGCATTTACTCTATGATTTAATTTACAATCCTAAAAAAACATTGTTTCTTAAAAAAGGCAAGAAAAAAGGTGCAAAAACTAAAAACGGTTTAAAAATGCTAAAACTTCAAGCAGATAAGTCTTGGGAGATTTGGAATGGTAAACCAGAATAATTTTATGTTTTAAATTTTACAATTATCTTTCGAAGATCATTTAAAATTATGTTTTCAATTATACCGATTAATCAAAAAACAAACTAAAAAAAACGAGTATTTGCATACTGCAAACACTCGTTAATTTATAAAATTGATTTTTTTATTTTTTTATTGGCGGATATTTTTCCATCATTTCACCTACAAATTCATTAATTCTAGCTTCTTTTTTTTCTACATCACCTGAGGTATTAAGTGAACCTCTTCCTACTCCTTGCCAAATTAATTTTTTATCTTTAGCGTCTATTATATCAATAAAAAGTGTTCCTTGAACGTACTGTGACACATTATTTCTCCAATGTGATCCATAATAAGACGGATACCAATAATCATTATTATAAACATTAACTTGTTTTGTTGATTTTGCAAAAATACTAACCAAAACATCTGGATTTTTTGACAATGTCATACCTTTTGCTTTTAGATTAGATTCTATTGCACGTAAAATTCTACGTTTATCTAAATCGGACATTTTAGTTTTATCAATGCCTTTTTTGTAAAAAGCAAAAGTCTTTATTTTAGTAAAGTCCGTTTGTGTATCGTAATCCGTTTTTACATTAACTGTTGCGCATGAAGCGAAAACAAATAATGTTATAATTGCTATTGTAAATTGTTTTAGTGTTGTCATAATATTATATTTATTACTAAATACTTCACAAGTATTATGCCAAAAAAAACCACGAATAAATCAATTTATTTTAGTCCATTTGAAAATTTAGTAGTATTATTCCAGTGTTTCTAATTCTTCAATAAGTTGTTCCCATTGATTTTCTAAATCTTTCACTTTACTTTTCTTTGCTTGGTAATTATCAAAAAAACCATCCTTTTTAGATACTGTATCATAATCTTGTGCTAATTCAATATCCAAATCAACCAATTCTTTTTCTAATTTTGAAATATCACCTTCGGCTTTACTTATTCTATTTTTAAGTTTTTTAATGGCTTTATCGTTTTTATATTTATCTTTAGAGCTAGAAGTGTCTTTTTTAACAACTTCTTTTTTATTTAATTTCTTTTCAGCTTCACGCATATTTTCTAATTTATGCGTTTCTAAATAGTAATTAATATCTCCTAAATATTCTTTTATTTTATGGTCTTTAAACTCATAAACTTTATCGGTTAAACCTTGTAAAAAATCTCTATCATGTGATACTAATATTAGCGTTCCTTCATAATCTACCAATGCTTGCTTTAGAACATTTTTAGATGCTATATCTAAGTGGTTTGTTGGCTCATCCATAATTAAAACATTAAACGGACTAAGCAACATTTTACAAAGTGCTAACCTATTTCGTTCTCCACCTGATAATACTTTTGCTTTTTTATCTACTGTATCACCTCCAAAAAGAAAGGCTCCAAGCATATCTCTAACTTTCATTCTGTTAGTGTCAGACGATGCATCTTCCATTATTTCTAATACCGTTTTATTACCATCTAAATATTCCGATTGGTTTTGTGCAAAATATCCAACTTGCACATTGTGTCCATGTTTACAAAGACCTTCATAATCAATCTCTTCAACCATAATTTTAGCTAAAGTTGATTTTCCTTGACCATTTTGACCTATAAATGCTAATCTTGCACCTCTTTCTATTAGTAAATCAACATCTTTTAAAACTTTCTTTTCCCCATAGGATTTGTATAAATTTTCTATTTCAAAAACTATTTTTCCAGGAGTAATTGAAACAGGAAAACGAACCTTCATCACAGCATTATCGTCTTGATCAACTTCAATACGCTCAATTTTATTAAGTTTCTTAATTAATGATTGTGCCATTGATGCTTTATTAGCCTTGGCTCTAAATTTATTAATTAATTCTTCGGTACGTTTAATTTCCTTTTCTTGATTTTTTTGCGATTGTAGTTGTTTTTCTTTAATTTCAGAACGTAAAACTAAATAACCAGAATACGCCTTTTTAAAATCATATATTTGTCCAAGAGATATTTCAATAGTTCTATTAGTTACATTGTCTAAAAACATTCTATCATGCGAAACCATCATAATAGCTCCTGAGAACCCTTTTAAAAAGTTTTCAAACCAAATAATAGATTCTATATCTAAATGGTTTGTTGGCTCATCTAAAAGTAATATATCGTTGTCTTGCAACAATAATTTTGCTAATTCAATTCGCATACGCCAACCTCCTGAAAATGTATCTGTAAGGCTATTAAAGTCATCATTTGAAAAACCTAAACCTTTTAATATTTTTTCAGTTTGCCCTTGATAATTATAACCACCAAGTAATTCATACCTATGTTGTAAATCATCTAAATCATGTAAAATGTCATTATATGAAGAGCTTTCATAGTCTGACCTTTCGGCTAATTGCTCATGGATTACTTCTAACTTTTTTTCTGTTTCTATAATTTCTTCAAAAGCTTCATATGACTCTTCTAAAACTGTTCTTCCACCAACAAATTCAATATCTTGTTTTAAAAAACCAATTTTGATATCCTTTTCAAAAGCGATAGTTCCTTTATCGTATTCTTGTTCTTTAGAAATTATTTTTAATAAGGTAGATTTTCCTGCTCCATTTTTTCCGACCAAACCTATTCTATCACCAGCAACTAGCTTAAAAGTAATTCCTGAAAATAATTCTTCTCCCTGAAACGAAACGGTAATATTATGTGCGTTAAGCATACTTTGTTACATTAAATTAGTAATATTCACATATATTTGTGCGAGTGCGAAAATAGTTAAAAAGACTGAGCTCTAAAGAGTGATGCTTAAAAGTTTATTTCTATTTTTGCAAAATCAAACAAAATAATTCAAAAATGTTTAAAAAAGGAAGCAAATTATATAGTGTTTTTAATAATAAATGTCCAAAATGCCATGAAGGTGATTTTTATATTGATAAAAACCCATTACACCTTAGCAAAATTTTGACAATTCATGATAAATGTGACAAATGTGATTTAAAATATATGATTGAACCATCATTTTATCATGGAGCAATGTATGTTTCTTATGGTTTATCTATTATGACTTCCGTTTTAACTTTTATAATCTGTACGCTTATTGGTTTACAGTTATTTACAAGTTTCATAATGGTTATTATTTCTCTTATTGGCTTAACACCTGTTATGTTAAAACTTTCGAGAATTACTTACATTAATATTTTTATTTCTTTCCAAAAAAACAAAAACCAGAACGATATAAAGAGTTAATACTTTCTATTTTCTTCTACTTTTTATTAAATCTTGAAATATCAATTTCTTTATCCAAGTTTTTATTACAATGTATGTAATTGAATAATTTTACCGCCATAATCGGAGCTAACATCACACCTCTAGTACCTAAACCGTTTAAAATTATCATATTTTTATGTTTTGGATGTTTTCCTAACAATGGTCTTCTATCCTTTACAGTAGGTCGAATACCTGCAATGTGATTAACAATGGTATAAGGAGTTTTAATTGTTGTATTTAATTTATTAATTAGCTCTTCCTTACCTTCTTTTGTTGGTAATTGTGTTTTATCTTTCCAATTAAATGTAGCTCCAACTTTATATAAATCATTACCTATAGGCATTACAAAAATTGCTGATTTTAATAAAAAAGTAATTTTTAGCTTTGGAGCATGTATCGTAATCAATTCACCTTTAGCTTCATTCATTGGTAAATAATTAAAAAACGGATTATCTTTTAAACCAAAGCCTTCACAAAAAACAATTTTACTTGCCTTGATATTATCATATAAAATATAATTATTATTAATTTCTAAATCGTGATGATTAAAGGTTTCAGTAACAATGTTTTTATTTTTAATTAGATGATTAGTATAATCATTTAAAAGGGATTTAACATCTAACCTACCTGTATTAGATAGTTTGCCAAATCCAAATTCTGCTAATATTTCAGTATTCGTATTTTTAACAATTGGAGTTGTCATATAATGTGCTAAACTTGGATTATCACAAGCTGCGAACCAATTATTTTGCTCTTCAATTGATTTAAAAATCCGATAAATATCTAAATTAAATAAATACTTCGTTTTAAATTGTTTTTCCAATTTTTGAAAAAATGGTAATGCGCAATCTAATTGCTCCTTCCCATTCCATACTGCTGTAAATCTTTTTAAAATTACAGGGTTATACATTCCTCCAGCTACTTTAGATGAGTTTTGAGAAGCGTTTTCAAAAACAATATATGTTTTATTATTATTCTCTAACTCTTCAATAAAAGACAAACCTGCTAAACCTAAACCAACAATAATATAATCAACATTCATAATATAAATTTACAAAAAAAATCCCGCAAAAAGCGGGATTTTTATATTCTTCAAATTATATATAAATTAGTAGTTCCACATATCTTGTTCGTAATCACGAATAGACTCTCTAATTTTTTGAGATTCAATAACTTGAAATAAAGAATTAGATTTAATGTATTCGGTAATTTTACGATTTCCATATACATTTTCTTCTCTATAGATAATTGCATTAAATCTTCTTGCATTTAGTAATAAATCAAAAGATAACGGAAATGCTGAGTTTTTATCATTAAACACTTTCATGTCATGCATAATTTCTCTAACTCCTGGATACCAAACCCAAAACATAGCATTCAACTCTTCTAAATTACTAGTGTTTTCCATATCATCAATAAAATTAACATCTGGTGCAACTGGAGAAACACCTAAAAGTCTGTATTTTAATTCTCCTTGACGCTTGTCAAAATAATACAATCCTTTAATTTTAAACCCTTCAATATCGGCAGATTGAATATCTCTTTGATCAATATCTTCTTCTGTTAAAGATTCTCCATAATTTAATTTCTCTCTACCAACATCAGTTGTATCAATTTTAGATAATCTTGATAAAATCTCTTTTTTTGTTAACTTATCAGTAAAATAAGAATCGTCATAAACATCAACAATTTCTTCATCTCTAATACCTCTAAGTAATGTATCATACAAAGATCTTCTACTAGAATCTATATTAGATGTATCTGCTGGGTAATAGAATGGTAAATTAATTTTTTCATTCAAATCAATATATTCCCAAACCATTTTAGACCATAAAACATCTCTATCGTCAATATACCCATAAGGCAACGGTCCATCATTATCTGCTGCCGTTTGCTCTTCTGACTTTACTCCTATTTCTTCAGGAATAGTTGCATTTAACAAATTAGCTTGTGCATTTACAAAGTTTGAACTTAGTAAAATAATAACAAAAATTAATAATCCTTTTTTTAAATTCATAATAGTATAATAATTTATATATAATTTCTTTCTTTAAAGTTTGAAAGATTAACTTGTAATTTCAACTGAACAACCTGCTGTTTTCTTTAAGAAATAGCTTGAATTATTTAATAATTGAGATTTAATATCAAAAATAATAATAGCATCTCCTCTTTTTGCTTTTTTAATTGCTCTTTTAGCAGCTTCACTAAAGCGAGTACCTCTACATGTAATAGATGGTTTCCCTGGAACTTTAACTTTAAACTCAGATACTTTTATTTTTAAGTCAAATACAAAATCTTTTAGCTCCGAAGTAATACTAGATTTTAACAAACCACTTTTAGACATTTTTTGATGTCCACTTCCTCCACGCACTAAACCAGTTGGAGCAGGAATAGGCTTAACTCTAAATTCTTTACTTGTAGTAATTGTTTTTTTGTTTGGTAAAGTTGCATTAACGTTAATTTTAACTGTACGAGAGTTTCCTGGTCTCATTACATAACTACCTTTACCTGTTGATCTAAGACCTGGTGCAGATACTTTAATTTTATTAGATGAAACTCCTGGCATAGATACTGAAATTGGATTATCAACACCTTGATAAACAACATTCATTTTATCCGCAGAAATAATTGCTTGCTTTGGCATCGGAATAACTGAATATTTACCTCCAATTATTGGGATTTCCACTTCTTTATCTCCTTCATGAAAATAAAATTTACCTTTTAATTCGTGTTCTCCTACATCTTTTGCCGAACCAGAAAGAAGTACTTGACCAGCTTTAATGTTAGATTCAGCAACTCTTCTTCCGTTTACAACAACTTTACTTGCTTTTAAGGTTGGATCATTTTTACCTAATACAATCTTACCTTCTAAACGTTCTCCTGGGTAATATGCATTTTTACTAAAAACAACCATTGCATCATAATTTGTCATAGAAACATCAGTTTCTAATTGTCCGCCTAAAAGTGTATCATATACTTCGCTTTCTGTCATTTTAACATCTGCTTGCATTTTAGTAACATTAGTTATCGTAGCAATCAAAGGAAACCCTTCAAACCTACTTTCTAACCAAGGTTCTTCTCTATCATTTTTCTTACCATGTGTGTCTGGTGAAGTATCAAAACGCTTTTTGACGTTATCTAAAATTTCTGTATTAGAAAATTTATCTCCCAATAAAGCTAATACATCTGTTTTATATTTTTCTATTTTAGCAACAAACTCTTTACCTTTTTCAGTTTGTTTACCTTCAATAAAAAACATGTGATCAACAATACCACTATCATCTTGAGCTTCATAACTTGATTTAGATCCATCTTCATCACCTTCAAGTTGAATAGCCATTACCTCATCTTTAAAAGACTGTAATGACCCATAAAATTCCGTAGATAAAGCCGCTAATTGCTGTGATTTTTCATTTAGAACTCCATATTTATCAGGTTGATCAATAGCTTTTTTTGCTAAGTTTTCTAATGTAGCACTATTTGCTTTTGTAGCTACTTGATTTGAGCTTGTAAAGCTTTCATTCATTCTTCCAAAAGATGTCAATACTTTTTTACCCATGTTCATTGCTAACATTGCAATAAATATAAGGTACATCAAGTTAATCATCTTCTGCCTTGCGGATAGTTTTCCTCCTGCCATAATAAAATTTGTTTTTTAAATTATTAATTAATAAATCCTATTACTACTTAGAAGACATAGCTGATAACATTCCACCATAAACGCCGTTTAATGAAGATAAGTTATTAGTTAATGATTCCATTTGTTGTTGTAATTGACCTGCATTATTTGCTACGGCTTCGTTAACCTCAGCTTGACGTGCAGTACTTTCAATTTGAACTTTATATAAGCTATTTAAAGATTCCATTTGACTTGCCGCTAAAGATAATTGCTCGCTATATTTAGCTGTTGCTGCAATTGAATCTACAGCTGGGGCAATAGTTTCTGCTGCTCCACTAAAATTCTGAATACTATTTGTTAAGCTAGACATTAAGTTTGCATCTAAACCAGCAGTTTGTAACATATCATCTAATTTTTGAGATAATAAGCTTTGCTCTTCTCCTGCTGCTAACGAGTTAGAACTTCTATCAACAGACTCTCCATCTCCTAATTCAGGATAAACTAAAGACCAGTCAATATCATCGTCCATTGGCTCAAAAGCTGAAATAAAGAATATAAAAGCTTCAATACCTAAACCCCACATTAATAATGTTCCTCCAGGAATACCGAAAATAGGCATATGCAAAATTTTACCTAAAGCACCTAAAATTACTACAGATCCACCGATACTGTATGCCATGTGAAATATTCTTTTAATTAATTTACCTTTACTTGCCATAATGTTTTTTTTTTAATTGTTATTATTAATAGTTAATTTTTACTTGTTTATTTAGTCTATTTTTCCATGATAATCTTGAACTGTTCTAAAGCCTATAAAACTTCTTGCAGTATCTCCATATTCAAAATCACGTGTACTTACCTCTAAGAAATAAGCTACATCTTTCCAAGAACCTCCACGAATAACTTTTCTATGATTCTTTTTATCTTCTACATTAGGATTCATTGTAGAAGCAATTAGATAGGATGTTGGGTTGTAGGCTGTATTTGTCCACTCAGCAACATTACCTGCCATATTATACAAGCCATACCCGTTTGCATTGTATGATCTTCCTTCCATAGTATATAAAGCTCCATCTAAAGCATAATCTCCACGTTGTGGTTTAAAGTTTGCTAAAAAACAACCTCTATCACTATATGGATAAGGATTACCCCAAGGATATTTTCCAAATTCATATCCGCCACGAGCTGCAAATTCCCATTCAGCTTCCGCTGGAAGTCTAAAATACGATTCTGAATTAGCATTCTTTTTTGTAGATAGATATGTATTTCTATTTCTTGTTCTCCAATGACAAAAAGCTTTAGCTTGCTTCCAACTTACTCCAACTACTGGATATTCATCATAAGCAGAGTGCGAAAAATAATCTTGGTGCATTGGATCATTATACGAATAATTAAAGTCTTTTACCCATACTGTAGTATCAGGATAAATATTCAATTCTTCTTTTTTTATAAAAGACGTTCTATCTTTACCTTTATGTCTAGCTGCTTCTTCATTATCAAAAGTAAAAAAAGAATATACAACTTTATCCGCATTTAAGATACGTTTACCATTAAATGTTTCATTGGTGTGTAAAAACATACTATCCATTACTTCAGCATAACTAGCATCTGGAAAATCATTAGTATCAAAAACTAAATCTTCAGTCCAATCTAAAACTTTACCTTCTGTTGGTGAATTGATATCTCCTAAACTACCATAATTATCCATCATGTATTTATAGTAAACTCCGCCACCATCAGTAGAGTCTTTAAATTTATAGTTACTTAATGAAGATGTTTCTCCTTCTCCTCCTTCATCAGCTAACATTGCTAATTTTGTTCTAATAATTGAATCACGAACCCAAAAAACAAATTGGCGATATTCACTATTGGTAATTTCAGTTTCATCCATATAAAAAGGTGTAACTGTAACCGTTCTTGCAGGTGTACTTAATGACCCAGCAATATCTTCATCTTGCTTACCCATTGTAAATGAACCTCCTGGAATTAATACGGTTCCAAATGGTTTTTCAGAATACCATTTTTTCTTTGCTTTCGCTCCAACTAGTTGTCCTTTATCTCCAGACTTACAACTAAAAACCAAAAAGGCGATTAATACAATTAATGTTAGTTTTTTCATTTTTTAAAATTTCGTTTTTTACAGGTAAGACCTGTATGTTTTAATAAATAACTTTAAAATAAGTTTCTTTATTATATTACCAATATAAACCTCTCATTTTTTACGAGGCCGTAAACCTATTAATATTTTTTTAAATAACCAATTCTATTTTGTCTTTTTTTTTAATCACTACTTAATCACAATTCAAACGCAAAGAAATTATTTTTATTATAAATTATGTTAATTTTTTTATTGTCTTCCACCATCTACTTGGTAAATTTTGATTACTTGCTTCCACATAATCTTGATAGGTACAAGGTATTAACGTTTCTTTTTTAAATTTATTATCAGGTATTTCCATCCACCATCTATTACTTTTGTTACTTTTATAAAAAATTATGACATCATTATCTATTGGAACAATGTATTTTATGTATTCTTTTTTAGATCCAAACGGGTATTCTTTTATTCTAAAATTAACACCTTCGACAAAATACCAAATCATTTGAGCAATTAATTGTGCTGTTTGATTACTATCATCAAACATGGCATTATATTCAAAAATCCCTAAAGAGGAAACTTTATCACTCAAACCCGAATACCTTAATATTGCACACATATCTTCACCATAAAAACCATTTGGAGTTGTATTATTATTCGCAGGTGCTTCTGATTTCCTCAACGCTCCAACATCAACACTTACAATATCTGCATCTCTCAAAACTGGCTCTACTATAGAAATATTGTTATTTACTAATCCCAAGCGATACGTTTCAAAATATAATTTTTCTAACAAGTCAATTTCATCTTGCGAATTAAAAAAAGTTTGAAAACCTATATTACTAAAATTAAATAGATTGTTAGGCTCTTCCATTACTATTTTACTCAGGTAACATCTAGAATTTAATGATGTTTCTATTTGCCCTAAATCAAATTTATTATCTACCGAAACTAAATTAACCGTTTGTTCTAAGTCATCATAAGCACGATATATACTATATGTCAATGCTTGGCTTCCACCTATTATAATAGGAATAATTTTTTTTTTAACCAAATAATTCACCACTTTCTTTAAAGCAAAATGTGTATCTTTAGCTGCATTACCTTTAGCAATATTCCCCAAATCTACTATATTAAGATGCCAATTACCAAAATACAGCTTATACAACTCATTTCTAATTATTGAAAAATCATTACCTGTGCCTTCATTATTAATAGCGTCTCTATCTTCTTCTATACCAATGATAACAATATTAGTTTGATTATCAATTTTAGGAATTAGCTCTTCTGTATGTATAGAGATACTTGTTCCAAAACGCACATCAGTAAATATTGACAATTCATCAATTACTTTTTTAGAAACAGGTTTTAGATAATCGTAAATCACTTTTTAAATGTTGAATGTTAAATAAACTAATTATTTTTTCTTTTTAACTACTTTTTTCTTTTTTGTGGGTTTTTTCTTTGTGTTTTTCGCTATAATATCTTTTACCTGCTCTAAAGTCATTTTCTCTACCTTAGTTGTCTTTGGCAATTCAATTTTTTTATTCTTACCATGAATAATATTAAATCTTCCCCAACGTGCTTTTTCTAAACGAATAGTTGCGTCTTCCCAAGAATGAATTATTTTATCAATATCTTTTTGCTTCTTAGTTTCGATTAATTCTTCAATATCTGTCTGAGTTAAATTATCGTAGTCGTATTTTTTATTTACATTAATAAATGTATTATTCCATTTAATAAAAGGACCAAAACGACCAACACCTTTTTGAACTGGTAAACCTTCATACTCTGCAATTGGAGCATCCGCTTTTCTTTTTTCTTCAATTAAAATAATAGCATCTTCTAAACTCATTGCTAGAGGATCATCTCCTTTAGGAATAGAAACATATTTTTCATCAAATTTCACATAAGGACCAAAACGACCATTTGCAACAATAACTTCTTTGCTTTCATAATCACCTAAATTCTTAGGAAATAAAAACAATTCTAAAGCTTCTTCTAGTGTTATTTTATTTAAGTTTTGAGTAGGTTTTAAACTAGCAAAAATTTTCTCTTCATCTTCTCTACCTCCAATTTGTGCCATTGCGCCAAAGCGACCTAACCTAACTAGTATTGGCTTTCCTGATTTTGGATCTGTTCCTAAAATACGTTCACCAGATTCTCTTTCCGCATTTTCTTTAACATCTTCAACTGTTAAGTGAAAATCTTTATAAAAAGATTTGATAGTATCAATCCATTCTTTTTCTCCTTCGGCAATAGCATCAAAATCGGCTTCTACCTTTGCTGTAAATCCGAAATCTAAAATATTAGAAAAATTATTTACTAAGAAATCGTTTACAATCATTCCTATATCCGTAGGTGCTAATTTTCCTTTATCTGCACCTGTAATCTCGCTTAAGGTCTTAGAATCTACCTCGTTATTTTGTAATGTTAATTGCGTATATTCACGTTTAACACCTTCGATAGCTGTTTTTTCTACATAACCTCTACGTTGTACTGTAGAAATTGTTGGTGCATATGTTGACGGACGACCAATACCTAATTCTTCTAACTGCTTTACTAAAGAGGCTTCTGTAAACCTACCTTTTGACCTTGTATAACGTTCAGTTGCTGTAATGTAATTACATGCTAAATCTTCTCCTTTAGCTAATTTAGGTAACATTCCTGCTTGTTCTTCCTCCTCATTATCCGTTCCTTCTAAATACACTTTTAAAAACCCATCAAATTTAATAACCTCTCCGTTTGCTGAAAGAATTTCTTTATTATTTGAATTTTTAATTTTAACACTAGTACGTTCTAATTGTGCCTCGCTCATTTGCGATGCTATAGTCCTTTTCCATATCAAAGCATACAATCTATCCTGATCATGATCAACTGACACTGTGTGTAAACTCATGCTTGTTGGCCTAATAGCCTCATGTGCTTCTTGCGCTCCTTTTGATTTTGATTTGAAATTTCTTGGCTTACTATATTCTTTTCCGTAAGAGTTAATAATCTCTTCTTCGGCTGCATTTTTCGCATCGTTAGATAGATTAACCGAATCGGTTCTCATATAAGTTATCAAACCTGCTTCGTATAAACGTTGTGCCATCATCATAGTTTTTGACACAGGAAAATATAATTTTCTAGACGCTTCTTGTTGTAATGTAGATGTAATAAATGGTGCTGCTGGTGATTTTTTTGCTGGTTTAATTTGTAAATCAGCTACATCAAAATCTGCATTTACACACGAATTTAAAAAAGCCTCTGCTTCTACTCTTGTTTTAAAATTATTTGGTAATTTGGCTTTGAATTTTTTTCCATTTTTATTAGAAAACTCCGCATCAATACGGTAACTTGCCTTAGTTTTAAAATCTTGAATTTCTCGTTCTCTTTCAACAATTAAACGAACAGCAACAGACTGAACTCTACCAGCCGACAAACCTCCTTTAACTTTACGCCATAATACTGGGGAAAGTTCATAACCAACTAATCTATCTAAAACCCGTCTTGCTTGTTGCGCATTGACTAGGTTATAATCAATACTTCTAGGATTTTCAACGGCTTTTAAAATTGCAGTTTTTGTTATTTCGTGAAAAACAATACGTTTTGTGTTTTCTTTAGTCAATTTTAATTGTTCGTACAAATGCCAGGCAATTGCTTCTCCTTCACGATCCTCATCACTAGCTAACCAAATAGTATCTGCTTTTTTTGCTAAAGCCCTTAACTTAGCAACTAATGCTTTTTTATCTGATGGCACAACATATTTAGGTAAAAAAGCACCTTCTACATCTACCCCTAATTCTTTTGAAGGTAAATCGGATATATGTCCAAAACTAGATTCTACTTGAAAATCTTTACCTAGAAATTTTTCTATTGTCTTAGCCTTTGCAGGCGACTCTACTATTACTAAATTTTTTGCCATAAAATGTCGTTATTTATTTTTTACACCTTAAATATAAAATCATTTCGGATTCGCGGCAAAAGTATGTAGAATTTTTTTAATTACTCAAAATATTCAACTGCCATTATGACATACAATGAAATTAAGGTTGTATATTTGCATACTAATTAAAAGCAAACATCAAGCAATATTACATGGCAAGCGAACACGTACAAGAAGAAAAAAAACAAGGACAAGCACTAATAACTAAAGGAAAGCAAAAAAATACAAAAAAATTGTTTATCGAAAGTTACGGCTGTCAAATGAATATGAATGATAGTGAAATTGTTGCCTCAATTTTAGCTAATGAAGGTTATAATACCACTAATTTACTTGAAGAAGCTAATTTAGTTTTGGTAAATACCTGTTCAATTCGTGAAAAAGCCGAATTGACTATCCGTAAAAGATTACAAAAATACAATCGTGTAAAGCAAAAACAGAATAAAAACATGAAAATTGGTGTTTTAGGTTGTATGGCTGAACGCCTAAAAAAGAAATTTTTAGAGGAAGAAAAAATGCTCGACTTAGTTGTTGGACCTGATGCTTATAGAGATTTACCCAATTTAGTAAAAGAAATTGACGAAGGAAAAAATGCAATAAATGTATTGCTTTCAAAAGAAGAAACCTATGGCGATGTTGCGCCAGTTAGATTAAATTCAAATGGCGTATCTGCCTTTGTAACTATTACTCGTGGTTGTGATAACATGTGTACCTTTTGCGTTGTACCTTTTACCAGAGGAAGAGAACGAAGTCGTGATCCACAAAGTATTATTACTGAAACTTTAGATTTATGGAATAAAGGATATAAAGAAATTACGCTACTAGGTCAAAATGCAGATTCCTACCTTTGGTATGGTGGTGGCTTAAAAAAACATTTCAATAGAGCTTCAGAAATTGCTCAAGCAACATCAATTGATTTTGCCAAATTATTAGAAATGGTTGCTCTAGCTGTACCTAATATGAGAATTAGATTTGCTACTTCAAATCCTCATGATATGAAAATTGATGTGCTACATACAATTGCTAAATTCGATAATATCTGCAAGTATATTCACTTACCTGTTCAATCTGGTAGTACTCGAATATTAAAAGCAATGAATCGTCAGCATACAAGAGAAGAGTATATTGAACTTATTGATAATATAAGAACTATCATTCCTGAATGTTCAATTTCTCACGATATTATCACTGGCTTTTGTGGCGAAACTGAAGAAGACCATAAGCAAACGCTATCTTTAATGGAATATGTAAAATATGACTACGGCTTTATGTTTGCATACTCTACAAGACCAGGAACATTAGCTGATAAAAAAATGGAAGACGATATTCCTGCTGATATTAAACAAAGACGTTTAGCCGAAATTGTTGCCTTACAAAGAAAATTATCGCATTATAGAACACAAGAATTTATTGGTAAAACAATGGAAGTTTTGATTGAAGGTGATTCAAAAAAATCAGATTTACATTGGAAAGGCAGAAATACACAAAACACCATGGCAATTTTCCCAAAAACAGGAAACGAAAAAGTAGGCGACTTTGTAATGGTCAAAATTGACAGCTGTAC
>CAYOFS010000032.1:0-5796 GCA_964403095.1 uncultured Flavobacteriaceae bacterium
TTAAAATTCAAAGATTGAAAAACAAAAAAATATTTTAAATTCATTTAGCGTATTTTGAAATTAAATAGGTGTAATTTAATTTATTGAACGATTCATTTTAAGAGTTATGAATATTCTAGTTACTTTTGCAACTTATCAATACATTTAAAATGAAATATTATAATAATATATTAGAAACTATTGGAAATACACCTTTAGTTAAATTAAATAAAATAGTGAAAGAGGTAGATGCTTTGGTTTTAGCTAAGGTAGAAACATTTAATCCTGGTAATTCTGTTAAAGATAGAATGGCTTTGAAAATGATTGAAGATGCTGAAGCTGATGGAAGATTAAAGCCTGGAGGAACTATTATTGAAGGTACTAGTGGTAATACTGGTATGGGTTTGGCGCTTGCGGCTACTTTAAAAGGGTATAAATGTGTTTTTGTAATGGCGGATAAGCAGTCTAAAGAAAAAGTAGATATTTTACGTGCAGTAGGAGCAGAGGTTGTTGTTTGTCCGACAGCTGTTGAGCCAAATGATGCACGTTCGTATTATTCAGTTTCAAAAAGGTTATCAACCGAAATTCCAAATTCTTGGTATGTTAATCAATATGATAATCCTTCAAATACAGCGGCACATTATGAAAGTACTGGTCCTGAAATTTGGGAACAAACCGAAGGTAAAATCACACATTTTGTTGTTGGAGTTGGAACAGGTGGAACCATATCAGGAGTTGGTAAATATCTAAAAGAGCAAAACCCAAATATTAAAATTTGGGGAATTGATACGTACGGTTCTGTTTTTAAAAAATACCATGAAACTGGTATTTTTGATGAGAAGGAAATTTACCCTTATGTAACTGAAGGAATTGGTGAGGATATTTTACCTAAAAATGTAAATTTTGATGTAATTGATGGTTTTGAAAAGGTAACGGATAAAGATGGTGCTATTTATACTCAAAAATTAGCAAAAGAAGAAGGTATATTTGTTGGAAATTCTGCTGGGTCGGCAATTAAAGGTTTATTGCAATTAAAACATCATTTTACTAAAGATGATGTTGTGGTTGTATTATTTCACGATCACGGAAGTCGATATGTTGGAAAAATGTTTAATGATGAATGGATGAAAAAAATGGGATATATTGAATAGTGTGAAGCTATGAAAAATACAAAATAAATAAATTTTATAGGTAATAATTATTATCTATAAAAATACACGATACGATAAATTTATTTTATCAAAAAACTCTTTAAAATAATTATTTTAAAGAGTTTTTTGATAAAGTCAGATATATTTCATACATTTATAAAAAAACGCAATAAAACACATCTAAAAATGGGAAATTAAAGTTTTATTGCTTGTTTGGTAAACTTATTGATTTTGATTAGAGAAGATTTTTTACATTATTTATGGAGATTAAAATTATTTAATTTCTCAAACTTAGAAGCATCTTCAGGTGAAATAATTCAAATTTTAGATGTTGGTAGATTAAATCTTGATTCTGGACCTGATTTTTTTAATGGAAAAATTAAAATTGGCGACCAAATATGGGCTGGAAATATTGAAATTCATATAAATTCATCCGATTGGTATGTGCATAATCACGAAGTTGATTCGGCATATGATAGTGTTATATTGCATGTTGTTTGGAAAGATGATATGCAAATTTTTAGAAAAAACAACACTATCATACCTACTTTGATATTGAAAAATCATGTTGATTTAAGTTTAATTGATTCGTATAAAAAATTGTTTTCTAAAAGACAAAATTGGATCAATTGTGAAGGTGAAATACAATATATTGATTCCTTTATTTTTGACAATTGGAAGGAGCGTTTATATTTAGGGCGTTTACAATCTAAAGCAGATTATATTTTATTATTACTTGAGCAATCAAATAATGACTGGGAAGCAGTGTTGTTTAAATTATTATCTAAGAATTTCGGACTTAAAGTCAATAGTGATTCTTTTTTTAATATGGCAAATTCTTTTGATTTCTCTGTTTTAAGAAAAGCTAGTTATGATTTATTAAAACTTGAATCCTTGTTTTTTGGTCAAGCTGGAATGTTATTTGAAACGATTGAAGATGTTTATTTTAAGTCTTTAAAGCAAGAATATGACTTCTTACAAGTTAAGTATCAATTAAAGTCAATACATCAAAGCGAGATTAAATTTTTCAGGTTAAGACCTACTAATTTTCCAACAATACGCTTGTCTCAACTTGCAAATTTGTATTACAATAAAACAGGTTTGTTTTCAAAATTAATTGCTATTACTACGATTGATGATTATTATGAGTTGTTTTCTGTATCGACATCAAGTTATTGGAAAACGCATTATTCATTTAAAAGCGAATCTAAAAGTAGTGTAAAAAAGCTAACAAAATCATTTATTGATTTATTATTGGTTAATACTATTATTCCGTTAATGTTTGTTTATCAGCAATATATAGGGAAGCAAGATTCTGAATTAATTTTAAAACTAATTCAGCAAATAAAGCCTGAAAAAAATAACATTATTGATAAGTTTGAGAGCTTAAAAATTCCTGTAAAAAATGCTTTTGAAACACAAGCGTTAATTCAGTTGAAAAACGAATATTGCACTAAACAAAAGTGTTTGCAGTGCGTTATTGGAAATGAAGTACTGAAAGCGGAAAGATTATAATTTATATTTTAAAGGCTTACTTTCATGCATAATTGCATAAACACCTTCAACAATATCCATTAAATTTGGCTTAGAAAAGTAATCGCCATCACTTCCGTATGCGGCTCTATGAGATTTTGCCGAAATGGTTACGGGTTTGCTATCGAGATACTTATAAGCGTCTTGTTTGTTTAAAATCTCATCTAAAATATATGCAGATGCTCCGCCACTTACATCTTCATCAATAACAATTAATCTATTTGTTTTTTTGATACTTTTCACCGTATCATGATTTAAGTCAAAAGGCAATAGTGATTGTGCGTCTATAATTTCAATATCTACATTTAAGGCATTCAATTCTTTAGCGGCTTCTTCAACAATTCTTAATGTAGAACCATAAGATACTACGGTAATATCATTTCCTTCTTTAATGGTTTCAACAACGCCAATTGGTGTTCTAAATTCGCCTAAATTATTTGGAAGAGTTTCTTTTAAACGATAGCCGTTGAGGTTTTCAATAACAAGCGCAGGTTCATCAGATGCTAATAAAGTGTTATAAAAACCAGCTGCTTTAGTCATGTTTCTAGGTGTTAAAATATACATACCTCTTAAAAGGTGGATAAGTGCACCCATTTGTGAGCCAGAGTGCCAAACACCTTCGAGTCTATGACCTCTTGTTCGTACAATTAATGGTGCTTTTTGTTTTCCAAAAGTTCTCCATCGTAGTGTAGCTAAATCATCGCTCATGGTTTGTAATCCGTAGAGAACATAATCTAAGTATTGAATTTCGGCAATTGGTCTTAGACCTCTCATAGCTAAACCTATACCTTGACCGATAATTGTTGCTTCTCTAATACCAGTATCTGCAACCCTTAATTCGCCATATTTTTCTTGTAAACTTTCAAGGCTTTGGTTTACACCTCCAATTTTCCCAGCATCTTCCCCAAAAATCACAAGTTCTTTGTGTTTAGAAAATAATGCGTCAAAGTTGTTTTTTAGTATTAACCTAGCATCAACTTTATTGTTTAAGTCATTATAGACAGGTTTTATTTCTTTAATATTAGTAGCTTTATTATCATTTTCTGAATAAAGATGTGCGCTGTATTTGTATTGTTGTGTTGATTTATAAGTATCAATCCAATTTTTAAGTTGAGTTTTTTCATTAAAACTTTCATCTTTTAGATAAAGTAAACTTTTTCTAGCGGTGTCAATTATATTGGCTCTATCTACTGGGTCATTTGTATTTAATTTTGAGATTAAATTATTGATAAAAGAGCTATTATCACTTAATGTAGCAATATTATTAAGTATTGAAATTAACTCTATTTTTTCTTGATTTATAGGATTTAAGTAATCGTTCCAGGCATCTCTTTTAGCTTGGCTAACTTCTTTTTTAGCCTCTTTTTCAATTTGGATTAAATCTGTTTCATCAGTAACAAATTTAAAGACTCCTTCTTCTGTTTCTAATTCAAAGTTTACTATCCATTCACGCATCTTTACGTTACAGTCGTTTTCTTTTTCCCATTTCAAACGTTCTTTAGATTTGTACCTTTCATGTGATCCAGAAGTAGAATGTCCTTGAGGTTGTGTAAGTTCATTTACATGAATCAATACTGGGACATGTTCTTCTCTTGCTATTTTCTCTGCTTTTATGTATGTGCTAATTAGCTGGGAATAATTCCATCCATTAACACGTAATATTTCTAAACCATCTAGTTTTTTTGTACGTTGAAAGCCTTTTAAAATTTCAGAGATATTTTCTTTTGTAGTTTGGTGTTTTGCATGCACAGAAATACCATAATCATCATCCCAAACACTTATAATTAAAGGTACTTGTAAAACACCAGCGGCATTAATTGTTTCAAAAAAATGACCTTCACTTGTACTGGCGTTACCAATAGTCCCAAAGGCTATTTCATTACCATTATTTGAAAATTTATTTTCTCCTTTTAAAACATCAATATTTCTATATAATTTTGAGGCTTGAGCAAGACCTAGTAATCTTGGCATTTGTCCAGCGGTACAGCTAATATCGGCACTGACATTTTTATGATTTTTTAAATCTTTCCAACTTCCATCTTTGTTTAATGTATGGGTTGCAAAATGCCCATTCATTTGTCTTCCTGCGGAAGCAGGTTCGTTCTTTAAATTTGCATCAGCATATAAACTTGCAAAAAACTGTTTTGGTGTTAATTGACCAATGGCAAGCATAAAAGTTTGGTCTCTGTAGTATCCAGATCTAAAATCTCCATTTTTAAATACTTTTGCCATTGCTAATTGTGGCACTTCTTTACCATCTCCAAATATTCCAAATTTTGCTTTACCTGTGAGTACTTCTCGTCTTCCTAAAAGGCTCATTTCTCTACTTAAAACAGCAATTTTATAATCAGTTAAAACTTCTTTTTTAAATTGATTAAACGATAGTTTTGAGTTGTTTTCTTTGGTTTTTACAGGCATAATTTTCTACTTTAGTTCCCTACAAAGGTACGAAAAATATCGGTTTCTTATAAAATAAAAAAATCATCCAATCAATTACTATTGATTGGATGATTATAATTTGAGTTCAAAATTATTTTTATAAAAGCAAGGGTTTTAATCTAAAAGAAAAAGCAAGCTGTATTTAACAGGGACTTTAATGCCTTTTAAAGTTCCAGGCACTACTTTTGGTAAAGTTTCTAAAACTCTTTTTAGTTCGTTTTTTGATGCATCACTATATTTACCAAGAATATCAATAACTTTGATTTTACCACTTTCTTTTACAATAAAAAGAACTCTAACTTTACCTTGAATTTTTTTGCTTGAATCTTGATTATAATTACTATTGATATAACTCGATATACTAGTTATTATACAGTTTGTAATGTTAAACTTAGTTTGGTTGTTTTCGCAACCAGGATATATAGGAGAAGTGTCAACATCATTAATATTTACTGCGTTGTCAAGCTCCTTATTTCCATGTTTCGTGTTATTTTTATTTACCTCCTTAATAATTGCTTGTTTTTTTGCTTCTTGTGGAGTGAGTGTAACTATGATAGTTTTTGGTTTTTCTATTTTAGCTATGATTTTCTTTTTAGGGCAGCCATCTAAAGTTTTAGCATAGATAGTTGGGCATTCATCTTTACTATCAATTACGCCGTCTTTATCACTATCTAAGTCTTTTTTACAGCCAGTA
>CAYOFS010000032.1:5896-7260 GCA_964403095.1 uncultured Flavobacteriaceae bacterium
TTTACTATCAATTACGCCGTCTTTATCACTATCTAAGTCTTTTTTACAGCCAGTAGTTGATTTTGCATACTCATTTGGGCATTCGTCTAGAGTGTCAATTATACCATCTTTATCTGAGTCTACTTGACTATCAACAATAGTTTCTTTAGGAGTAAGTATCTTAATAGGTTCTGTTTTTATAACCTTAACAATTTTTGGTGTCTCTATTTTGGTTATAATTTTCTTTTTAGGGCAGCCATCTAAAGTTTTAGCATAGATAGTTGGGCATTCATCTTTACTATCAATTACGCCGTCTTTATCACTATCTAAGTCTTTTTTACAGCCAGTAAGGGTTTTTGCATATTCTAATGGACATTTGTCATGTAAATCTATAATTCCATCATTATCAGAATCAATAGCAGTGCCATCGCCATAAACAATAGCTCCTTTTGGAGTGTTATTGTCAGTGTCGTAAAGGTCAATTACTCCATCGTTGTCAAAATCGGTTAAATCATATTTGTTTGATGATTTTTTTTCTTCAATTTTAGTATTCATTTCAGGTTTATCGTACCATGCAAAACTTTTATTTCCTTTTTTGTTTAGATTGTAAACTACGCCAATATTTGTTTTGAAAAAATAATCTAGGCTAGATTTGTTAGATATTGCAGCGTCTAAATGGTCTTCGTTATTTACATTTATATTTTGTCTAAGTTCCAGTTCTAAGTTGTGTCTTATTTTGTATTTTACATTTAAACCAAGAGTGTAATAGAGTGATGATGTTGTTTCGTTTTTACTTGGACTATTGCCAAAATCAGCTAAAAGTTCATTAGTGGTTGAGTTGTATAGTTTTGAATTGTATTGTTGTAGACCTAGACCTGTTAAAGCTGAAAAATTAAATTTTCTTTTTTCAGTTTTATGAATGTTATTAAATATATTACTAATATTATAGATTATATTAGTTTCTCCATAAACGGTGTTTCCTTTAAATTGTGTTTTATCTAAAGAGGTATTGTTAACTTGATAATCACTATCATTACCTGTGCCTGAAATCTTACTATATCCTACTTTCAATTCAAAACCAATACTTTGGGATACCATTTTATCAACATATGCATAAGCGCCTAAATTAATAATAGCATCATTAGCTTTTAAATCACCATTCATTATAAAATTAGATATACCAGCACTAAATGACCAAGATTCCCTTGTTGTATTTTGGCTATAAAAGGAATGTGTATGTATTAGGAAAAACAGTATTAATATTTTTAAAGGTTTCATAATTGTAGGGATTAGGTTATACTATAAAGTGAATTTTAACACTGTATTTAACTGGTACTTTTGCTCCTGAATGAATTGCGGGCTTACCGTAAGGGTTTCTATTATTT
>CAYOFS010000032.1:7360-17569 GCA_964403095.1 uncultured Flavobacteriaceae bacterium
TTTTTTTGCTTTAATGTTCCCTTTAGAACTTATTATAAATACTAAGCGAACTCTGTTAACGCCCTTTTTTAAGGTACTCTTTTTTATTATTCCCGACTCAATGAGTTTAGTTCTAGTGTCAAGTACCAAATTTGTATTTAAGCAGGCTATTTTGTCTAAGTTAGTTTTTTTATTTTCGCATCCTTTATAGGTTGGAGTTATTTCGATATCAAGTAAATTGATCGTGTTGTCGAGATGATAATTGTTATGGATTACTTCTTTTTTGTTTAATTTTTTTTTTCATATACTGTAGTATTATTCATTTTAGAATTTTGACTATAAAAATTTATTGTTAACAATGCTAGTAGAAAGAATAATATTGATTTCATTTTAAGGGTTTTAAATTTTAAATCACAAATGGGATTAATAAGCTGTATTTCACAGGTGTAGGTTTATTGTGTTTGATTCCTGGTTTCATTTTTGGAAGAGATTCAATACTGTTTTTTACTTTAATGTATATGTCGTCTGTCCAGGTACCAACTAATTTACCTAATTTTGCATTACCATTTTTATCAATTATAAATAAAACACGTACTTTATGAATTCCTTTTTTTAAGCCAGTACCTTGTACTCTTGAGTTGTTAAAGTTACTAATAATGTGCTTGGATATTTTAATTGCAAAACAATTTTTTTTGTCAATTTCATTTTCACAATTTGGAAAAACAGGAACAAAATCTATTGTATTCATGTTTTCTGCATAATCTAATAATTGATTATTATGATTTACTAACTTGGTGTTTTTTATAAATTTCTGGGGAGTATTATTATTTTTAGTGATTGGTTTTTTTCTTATGTCATTTTTATTAAGCTTACTATAAGCTGTTACATTTGAATTGGAGCTGTGTAGAACTGTGTTATTTGTACTATTATTCTTGTTGAGTTTACTATAGGTTGTAACGTTTGAATTGTTACTGTACGGTGCTGTTTTATTTGTACTATTCTTATTGAGTTTGCTGTAGGTTGTTACATTTGAAGATTTCGAATTTGAGTTAGTGGTAGCTAATAGGGGTTTGTTAGGTTCTTTATTTGGATTAATAAAACTAGAAGTGCTAATATTATTAGCTAATAATAGTGCTTTATATTTTTCTTTTTCTTCAAGTAATTTGGTAAGTCTATGTTCGTACTCAGAAGATATTGAGTCGATAATTTTCTGACTAACCCTATCTATAAGTAATTTATTTTCTTTTGCAAGGTAAATAGAATCATTTTTAAATTTCTCTTCAAATTTATTTATAATATGAGTAATTCTATTTGTTTCTGCTTGGGTTTTCTTATAATTTGAATATATATTATATCCGAAAAGCAATAAAAGCAAAAATATAATACTCAAAAGTAAATATGTGAATTGTTTAGATAACATTTTGTAAAAAAAAATAGATTGCAAAGATACTATTTTTTTTAATAAAAACCTCTTTTAGCAAAATTGTAAATTTTACCAATACTTAAGGTTAAAACAAATCTTATTTTCTCAGGGTAATTGCCTTGTTTTAGTTCAAACCCGTTACTGGATTGTATTGGGAAGTAAACTTCAAAAAAATCCTGCACAAAGTTTAATCGAATGCCAGAATCGTATTTAAACTCAGGATTAAAGTCCTTGTTTTTTGACAAACCTATATCGCCATATAATTCAACCCATCTCCAGACTCCTACACTACTATTCACACTTGTCATCCATTGGTTAGCTGTGTTTTTTTGAAAGAAGGATTTAAACCCGCCTTCAGCCATAATAATTTGCTGTGATAGAAAACCAGTTTCTTCGGATCTTCCAAAATAACTATAGTCAAATAAATAGTCAGATGGTCTATTTAATGAAAAATCAAAAAATGTACTTGTAGTTTTGTTATGAATAAATGATCCAGCAAAAAACCGCAAATCAATTTGAGTGTTATTTTTACGCAGTTTTCTGTACTGAATTGTGTACGCTAATTTGCTAAATTTATTAGAAAGTTGAAAGTCAAAATTATACCTTAAATTGTTTATTATTTCAGGCTTGGATTTCCCAAAACGAAGATTTAACACCTTGTAGTTGTCAGATTCTAGAGTTACAGAATCTTTCGCTACCTCTTTGTTTATTAATAGATATCTTGCTGAAATATATTTTCCACCAACGTCTCTTAAACTTTTTCTTTTAAAATTAATTGATACAAATGGAGACCATCTTTTATAAGAAAGGTTAGGGGCATAATTATGGCTACTATACGTAATTCCACTTTTAAAATTATAAATAGAGTTGTATTTTGGGTAGTGTGAGTACACTGCGTTAAAAGAGCCATTAATTTGATTGCTTTTAAAACCATAAGTTGGCTTTATGTTGTATGTCCATCTCTTTTTTAAAAAAGTTTGGTTTCCAAAACGCAAGCCTAGAATTACACCATCGTAATAATTATAACTATATTCAATATTATAAAAAACCTGATTATAATATGGGTTATCAATATCCTTCATTAATCTAAATTGAAAAGGTCTATTAAAAATACTTGGTTTTATTTTTTTCCAATTATCATTTAAGTTTATTTCAGGGTATTTAGATTCGTAGTTTAATGCAATTTTATCAAAATCACCTTTTGGAATAGTAATGATTTTAAAATCACTAACATTTGTTACCCACTTTTTATACTTGATTTTAGTACCTTTTATTCCGTAAAGGCTAATTGGTATGATGAAATCACTTTTATTTTTAATTTGTACTTCTAGAGAATCATTTTTTGATATTATCTTTTTTATAGTATAATCAATTTTTTTATTCGTATTTAAGTAATCGCCAAAAAACCAAGTCAAATTTTTAGATGTTTTATTATTAAGAATAGATTCAAAAGAGGTTTTGTTTGTTGTTTGAAGTAAATTATTAGCAACATATTCTTTAATTGCAGCATTTACAACACCATTCTCAAGATAATCATTCAGGTACATCAAGCCTAATCCTGCCTTGTGTTTGCTTACAATTTTTCTGTTAAAAGTAGATAGAGAGTCGGCAGGTGTGGTTAAAGATTGGTCCAAATTTTTACGCATAGCAAACTGATGAACAAAAGGGTATTTATCATTAAATTTTAGTTTGGCAATTTGATATGACCTTACGCCCCAGATATTTGAAATTGCACCCATAGATTTTTTTTCTGGATAATATTTTTCAATATATTTAAGCATTAAATACGTTTGAAGACCATCATTTAACCAGTAGTTTTTTCGCTTATTTATAGGTAGAGAGTTATTTATGTGTTTGTTTGATAAGGCTTTAAAAAATTGAATATCATACTTAAATAAAGAACTAAAAGGATTTAAAAATGAAGGTAATTGATTTAAGCCGTAAACAGGGTTTTTATCATAAATTATTTTATTAATAAATATTTTTTCATGAGGATATTCTCCTAGAAAATCTTCTATAAAATAAATTTGTCTTTGGAGAATAGAGTTGGTTAATTGTTTATCTAGTTTGGCATTGTAAAAGTTAGTTGTAATTATTTTCGACTCTGTTTTGAATTGTTTAAATTCGTTTTTTTTAGATAAAACAATTTCAGCCTCTATTTGACTTTCTCCAATTAATAAATAAGTAGTTTTATTAAGCTGTTTGTCTTTTTTAGTAATACGTAGGTTGGTCTCTAGGGAGAGTTCATTTGGGGTACTAAATTCAATGTTGTAATTAGTAGGGTAATTATACATGTCATCCATATTGTAATTATTCATTATTTCCCAATCATTATTATAAACTACTGGGGTTAAATTCCAATACCTTAAATTTATTGTTTGTTTGCTGTGTCCATAGTGTGTAAATTTATCGTTTGGAATTTTAATTTTGTAATTAATTTGTAGTGATATAGAATCTTTTGGTTTTAAATTTTCATGAAGTTTTATTTTAATAATATCGATTAAAGATTCGTCTATTTTAAGAGGGATGTTGTTTTTCCCCGTGGTTATGAAATTTATCTTGGAATAACCTCTGTTTTTTTGCCTTGCAAAATATAAGCTTTTATTATAGTCTTCTAAAAGTCTTTGCGCTAAAGGTGTATTTTTGTCTTTGTAGCTGTTTATCCAATTATGAAGATAGACTTCTTTTAGTGTATCATTAGAAAAATTTGTAAAAATTATTTTTTGATTAATTTTAATTATTTTTTTTTCAGAATCTAACTTAGCGATAATTTTAACTGTCTGTATTTGAGAAAGGCTAGAATTATTCCATAAAAAAAGAAGTAAAAAGAAAGTTTTATAGACAGGATGAGTTAAAAGGTTTTTTATATGTAATATCATCAATTTTTAAAAAAAATACTATTATTGAGCGGATTAAAAAGTGTAATTTTATTATTTACAAACATAAGCTTATTTTTAAGAACCCTCTTTGAGGGAATAGGAATAATAAATAATCTAGTTAAGAGGGGTGTAATTATAGCTAATTATTTTACTTTAAATAGTACAAAGCTATTTCGGGGTCTATGAGATTTGTGTATTTATAAATGGAAGAAAATGTTAATTTATTTGTGATTAGTGGTTGGGTTTGCGTTTTAAACCGCAGGTGAGATACGGTGTTATGTGTTGTTAGTGGTTAATGGGTTGTGTGTGAGAGTTTTTAACAGTATTGATTGTTTTGGTTATTTTTATGTATCTTTGTGCGATATATTTATCCCTCAATAATAAAAATTATGAAAAATATTATTTTTGTTTCGAAACAAAAAATTAAAAATAAAATAAAAGTTAAACTAGGATTAGTGTTTTTATTTATTCTATTTAGCTTGGCGGTAAAGGCTCAGTCGTTTATTGTGTCATTTCCGAATATACCAGACAGCCCAAATGTATGTCATTCACAAGGGAGCTTACTTAAAGTTAGGTTAGATGTTGTGCAAGCATCAACTACAGGCGCTAGTGTTTCTATTGCTTTGCCTACAGGCTTGTCTTATGTGGCAGGGTCTGTTATAAAAACAGCAGGTACTGCGGCAATGAATATTGTAGATGATGCGGGAAGTCCATCTTCTCCTACTTTTACTATTTCCCCTTTAAACTTAGCGCCAGGAGAATTTATTGAATTTACTATTGAAAGAGATTCTGCCTGTTTGGCAAGGACACTTGCGATTTTAGGAGCCGTATTTAAAGATACAGTTTCAGCAACAATGGCAGGTAACACAATAACCGAAATATCACCTTTGTATTCTGTGATTTATCCTTCCCTTTCATTAATACAACCAACGGTTTTAAATAATGTAGTTGTGGGTAATACATATACACGTAATTTTACCATTACTAATGGTGCTGAAGGATGTGCAGAATCCGTGTATTTTAGTATTGATTATCCAACAGTTGATGTTACGCATGTTTCATTAACCCTTGATGGCAATCTTATTACACCAGTTTCTACAGTTGGAACAACGCTTTATTATGAAATTTCAGGAGCTGCACTTACAGCTGATCAAGAATTATGTAATGGAGAGTCTTTAATTTTTACCGAAGAAATAACATTTGCAAATACTTGTATTAATTATTATGACCCTACAGTATATAATGTAGGATGGGGATGTGATTCTGACCCTGCACAATAGTGTCAATCTGTTGAAGGTATTGGCGCTTTTGCATTAGCTGAAGGTGTGCCAGATTTTACATTTCATACACAATCCAAAGTAGGTTTTGTTGATATGTGTACTCCTTTTCACATGGAAACAGTCGTAGGAAATACAGGTAATGGTGTCATGGAAGCTTCTACAATGTACGATGTTGTAATTAAAAAAGGAAACGTAATAGCTACAGAACTTAACATGTATGGTTATGATCAAAGATATGTGTTAGGAACTACTGACATAGGAGATGTAACATTTGCAAGTAGTATAATAGGAGGTAAATATGTAGTGAATATTGCTAATAATGCCTTGTTATTAAATCATGATCCAGATGGGGTAGGTGTCGGTTTAGAAGATGTTGATGGTGATAATTATTTTGATGATCTTCCACCAAATAATAATATAACAATGCTAACCGAAATATCTTTTACATGTACAGGTTCGTGTAATCTTTATTTTAGAAATTATTTGTTTGGAACAAGTATGGATTATAGTGATATGTGTGGTAATGTTATGCCAACACAATACAAATGGATTGATAACAATAATAGAAGTTG
Source organism: uncultured Flavobacteriaceae bacterium (assembly GCA_964403095.1). Classification (GTDB taxonomy): domain Bacteria; phylum Bacteroidota; class Bacteroidia; order Flavobacteriales; family Flavobacteriaceae; genus S010-17. The sequence goes on from CAYOFS010000032.1 coordinate 13,494, forward strand.
GTATAATCGTAATTTCACAACGTATAAAGCTAGTTATTCAGATAATGGTTATGTACCTGCAAATGTGAATAATGCAGTGCCATTTACAGCAAGGATGGCGGTAAAATATTATTTGAATCGTAATCCATTTGCAACTTTAAATACACGATACCAATATGAATTAACATTGCCTCCAGGTGTTACGGCAAATTTAACAACTGCAGAGTGGTATTTAGGAGAATTCCCAGCAAGTTCAGGTGCATCAATAGCGCCAAGCTCAGTCACGCAAACAGGTAATGTAGTTACCATTGTTTCGCCTCCACCTACTAGTTTAGCTTATTCTCAAGGATTTATGGGCTGGGCAACAATTGATTTACAATATGATTGTTCTAATGGAAGTAACATTGTATTAGATTGGAAATTAAAAGAAATTAATGATATTACATCAAATTGTGAATGCTTTGCAGAAATTTTATGTGGTCAATTAGAGACTCTTGCAGGGTGCTCTACAGCGTGTCCTACAGGCGGAGTGGCTTCTACAGCACCCGTAGTTCGTAGGTCTGATAATTCTTTAGGTTGGACAGATAATACCATGACAACAGTACAGAGTGTTGCTAATATTACAGCTTATGATTTATCAAAAGCATTATATTTAGATGAAATTGAAATTCATAGTACGGGTGTTCAAAATGGAGCGGAAGATGATTTGTTTATAAAAACAGTATTTAATAAATCAGGTTCTACGGCTGTCTATACACCTTTAAGTGTCGATGTTAGTATAGAAAGAGCAGGTGTAGTAATTGTGCCTACTATAAATGTTACTAGTTTTGTTAATAATACTTCGAGTTCTAAGCAAATTATTGATTGGGACTTAACATCTATCCTACCTGTTGGAGGTTTGTTAAATGGTGATGTTATTCACACGGTAACTAAACTTCAAATCACTACAAATAGCTTGCTAGATTATGATGTGCAAATGGGAGATGATTTCTATATGTATAATTTAAACGCTAGTGGGAATGAAATTTCTTGTAATTCATTTACCCCTGAAACTTATGTTGCGGGGACTTATAAAATAAATGGGACAAATCGATTTGTAGTTGCAGGTTGTGAAGAGCGAAGTTTAGGTGGTTCCTCAAATTATATTGCAAGAAGATTTAACTCAGGAGGTTTGAGATATACCAATGAATTTAGACCTGGAATGATAATTAATTCTATAGTAGTTGATGTTCCTGCAGGCTATGATTTAACGAATGTAAAATATTATGGATATGCTTTTCATGGCGAAGGACCTACAAATATTCCAACTTTAACCCCTACTTCAACAGTAGTGCATGGCGATGGCTCAGCAACGGTAACTTTTGATAATAATGGTAATTGGCCTGCTTTAGAAACAACGGTATCAAATCAATATGGTGCTTTAATGCCTATGAAAGTTACTGCAAGATGTGACACAGAGGAGTTTGAAGTTATTTCAAGAGAGATATTTATAACAGATTTTTATTATCATTATGCCAATGTTGCGCCTCCTTTGCCAGCAGAATCAGATACATCTTTTGTAAGAGCTAATACAATAACGCTATATGATAAAGCAGATATTCAATTAAGTGATCAATCAGGTGCTATCCAAGCAACTGAACCTATCGAAAATTGGGATGTTAGATTGTTTAGTAGTGGTCTTACAACTGCACCATATAATTGGTTAGCAATTGATAATGTGCCAGGTGTAACTATTGTTAGTGTTACACGTATTTCAGATGGTACAATTATAACACCTACACCATATTCTGGCGGAAGTATATTCCACTTAAGTGATACAGGTATTACATCAGGAGACTTTGAAGATTATCGTATTAATTTTACCTATTCCACATGTGTACCAACAGATATTGTTGTTCAAGCAGGTTGGAATTGTACAGAATATCCTACTTCACCAGCCGATTATCCTTGTGGTATAGAGCAACTTAGTTTACAGTTTTCGCCTCTAGAAGCCGAAATTGAAATTATTCCAATTACACAACCTAATGCTCCAGTTTCTTTATGTCAAGATATTCCGTATCAATTTAATGTAAATAATGTACAATCAGGAAATTCGGTAAATAATACGTTTACTATTATTCCTGTTGTAGGAATTGTTCCAGAAATTGGAGATTTAGAAGTGCAATATCCTATAGGTACAGGTACATGGCAAGTTATTCCTTATGTTGTTGTAGCTGGTAATTATGAATATGATTTAACACAACATAATGATTACCCAGTGCAAGGTTTACCAGGAACGTTAAATGATGGAGGTAATTCAGACTTACGTCAAATAGCAGTTAGATTTAATATGCATACTGCCTGTGATTTTGTTTCGGATACTTCTTTTCAAGTTATAGCTAATGCAAACAGTACTTGTGGTGTACCTGCAAATTCTGGTTCTATAGAGCAAACACTTCCTATAGAAATAATAGGAGCTTCGGTAGATTATCATATCGCCCATAATTTCACTATTGATAGTGGTTCGTTTAGCGGTTGTAATACTTCGGTTACTTTGGCTGGTTCAGCTACAGTAATTTCAGCAACACCTCTTGGTAATACAGCTTATATTGAAATTAGATTGCCAGATGGCTATATATATGATGCAGGTACATTTACATGTACTTCAACAACAGCAACTTGTCCAGGGACAGTTACTACATATAATGATGCAATAACAGGTGATCAAATTATTAGAATAGATATTCCTTCTGGAATGATTTCGGGAGAAAAAATAGATTATACAGTTGCTGTTATAGACGATGCTACTGATCCAGCCGAATGTGGTTTTGGAGTTATTGATGTAGTAAGTTTAGACGAAATAGATAATTTATCTTGTGTAGATGAACCAAGTGGTATTTGTCCGTTAGTTACCGTACAAACAGGTCAGACTAATTTGAATATAAATACAGAAAAAGCAATATTAGATATTTCAGCAACTACAGTTACTGCCATAAATAATGGTGCAAATCAAGATGTAACAGCTAATTTTACGGTAGCCAATAACTCCATGACTATCAATTCAGATACAAATGTAATTGTTGAAGCATATTATGATGCAAATGGAGATGGTCTTTACGATGCAAGTGATATTTTATTAGGAAATATGACTTTACCAAGTGCTGTTTTAGCAAATAATTCTCTTGCCAATAGTATTACATTTACAGCTACACCAGCGCAAGCATGTGATATATATTTAGTAATTCGTTTTCCATTAAATGCATGTATTTGTGCATCAGATTACGCTCATATTTCTGTACCACCTTCTATTTCAGGAAGTATTAATGATTCCGATATTGAAGGCTGTGATATATCTGTTTTACCAGCGGCTGAAACAACTATCGCAGGTTTAGAGGCCTTGCCGGGAGATTTAGATATTTCAGACGGAAGTACTATTTTAACATCTACCCAAACAGTTGTAGGAACTTGTCCTATTATTATAGTAAGAGTTTATATAATAAGAAATGCTTGTAATAATACGGCTAATGTAACACATACAATTAAAATTGATGATACTACAGCGCCAGTATTTGATGCGCCACCCGCAGTAACAACAGTGTCTTGTGCTACAAATGTGCCAAATATGACAGACTTAAATTGGACAGATAACTGTGATGGGAACGGAACGGTTACAGGTGTAGATTCTTCTTTAGTTGGAGGTTCTTGTGGAGGAACAATAACTAGAACATGGACTTATACAGACGCTTGTAATAATGAAACATCAGTTACACAAACTATTACAATAAATGATGAGATTTCGCCAGTATTAACAATTCCAGCAAATGAAACAGTAGAATGTGATAATTTACCAGCAGTGGGAACACCAACAGCAACGGATAATTGTGATAACGATGTTACAATTACTTATGATGGTGAAGTACGTACAGATGGTTCGTGTGATAACGCATATACTTTAGCAAGAACATGGACAGCAGAAGATGATTGTGGGAATACCACAACATCAACACAAACAATTACAGTACAAGATACTACAGCACCAACATTAAATGTACCAGCAGCAATTACAGTAGAATGTGATGCCGTACCAGCAGCAGGAACACCAACTGCAACAGATAATT
>CAYOFS010000033.1:0-17365 GCA_964403095.1 uncultured Flavobacteriaceae bacterium
TTTTTTTTACTATATTTGAAATCTAACCAATAACTTATTAATTATGAAATTAAAAAAAACACTTACATTATTAGCGTGTATTTTAACTGTGTACGCTTTTTCACAATCTATCAGCCAAAGAAACTACAACGTATCTGGTGGAAGCCCAACTAATCATGATACACCTGGAAGAATTCTTTTCCCTACTGGCTATTCTAACCACAGCACAAAAACCCCTGTAATTTTTGTACATGGTATTACTGGTAAACTTTCTGGCTCTTATGATGCTAATATTGAACAAGTGAAAAGCCGTAATCTAAAAGCTGCTTTTGTTCAATTAAAACCATTAGGCTCCACTATTGAAAATGGAAAACTATTATCGAAAATGATTAATTATGTACGCTGGCATTATAATACTGAAACTGTTAGTATTGTAGCACATAGTAAAGGAGGAATGGATACAGAAAGAGCTCTGTACGGTCAAAACGCATACTATAATTATAGTAGACCTTCTTTTTCTTACGAAGATGTAGATGGCGTTTATACTTTTAGTTCTCCTGTTAGAGGAGCAAGACTTGCTGATACTGGCGCTACATTATCATGGTTTTCTAACGTAGTTTGGGCTACAATGTGGTACACAAATGGCTGGTCATTAACGAGTGGTCATGTTAATGGTTTTCATAACTGGGCAAGAGGCTGGAGAATTAACTCTACTAGTACATTTAAAAATGCATCCAATCCTAACGGAGCAAGTTATAGCAGAATTAATATGAGCCAAGACAATACTACAAAATGGTGGGCGCATCAATCAAATGATGAATGTTACGATAATATTTGGTATTATTGTTATGTTGGTCGTCCTTTCCAACATTCAGTTGGCGCTTACATGGACGCTTATTGGGAATGGGATTGGTTTAATTCTGGATTTAGAAACTGGCACTCAAATAGCGATGGATTTATTTCTGAATATAGAGCTAAAAGATATGCTAATCAAAATTCACATCCAAGATTAACTCCTGGAGCCGGAGATTCAAATTACAGAACAATACGTGATGCTAATCATACATCGTTATGGGTATCTGGCGAAAATCATTTCTCAAGAGAAGTTGCTGGATATTTACATGCTGGTTTATATAATGGCGGTCATTGGTCTAGACCAACTAACAACAATACTTCTCCAAACAGACAAGAAACTAAAAAAGAAGTAGAGGTTCATAATTCATCTATTTTAGCAAGTAGTGGTAATTTATACTTTGCAAAAGATGGTAAAACTAATTTTATTGTTGAAGAAAATAACAACCCTCTAAATTTCATCATTTATGGAGATCAAAAAATTGAAAATTTTATTTTAGTAAACCAAAAATCTGGTAAGGAGTTTATTATTGAAGTAACTCATTCTCAAAAAGATGATTTTTCTAGTGCTATTATTAATGTTGCAAATACTAGCGAATTAGAAAAAGGAAACTATATTTTAAAAAGTGATATTAAAGACTTTTTAGTTATTGCAAATAACGAAAAAACCTCCACTGCTTTTGCAGTAAATTTAAACTTTAATGAAGAAACTGGATATAATGGGGAAACTATTGAAGTTGCCATAGCTAATAAAGACAATGCTATCGATTTTGAACATGTAAGCGTAACAGCAGATTTAACTAAAGTTGCCAACAATCAAGATGATACTATTGCAATGGGCAAAACAATCAAACAACATTTTTCACTTTCTCCAAGTACAAAAAAAGGTTTTTATAATATAGAATTTGAAAATCTAGCTCCTGGTAGCATCTATTCTTTACGTATTGAAGCAACATCAACTAAAGGAGATGTTTTACTGTCTAGAAACATTGTAAACACTTTTTATGTTAAGAAAGATATTGAAATTAAACCTGTTTCAGTTGTTGTAGCAAAGAATGATACTAAACAATCTAGAGCGATAAACCAAATAAATGTTTACCCTAACCCTGCAACTAACAATGTTGTAATCAGCAATATTGCTAAGAATAACATAAACACTATCAAATTAGTTGATGGTAAAGGAAACCTTATTAAAGAATTTAAGGTAAGTAATACTCAATTAAATATTGATTTAAAAGCTATGAATTTACCAAAAGGATTATACATTTTAAAAGTAGAAACTGATAAAAAAACTACAACCAAAAAATTAGTAATAGAATAATTAACCAAATCTTATTACTATTTAAAAATCGTTTGATTAATTTCAGACGATTTTTTTTGTACCTTGTTGCAAAATATAATAATATATGAAAACAGCACAACAATGGTTTCACGAGTATGCAATCAGCCATCAAAACAAAAACAACCAACTTATCCATTTTATATGTGTTCCTCTAATTTATTTTAGCATTGTAGGCTTATTAATGAGTATAGACACTACGTTCTTACAAAATAACATAGGTGTTAATAACCCACTAATACGCAATTGGGCTTCGTTTTCTTTAGTCTTTATATTACTATTCTATCTAAAACTTTCGTTTAGAATCTTCATAAAGATGCTCCTTTTTTCAATACTATCAATTATTTTGAATTTCTTTATAGCAAACACCATAAATTTATTCTATTTTTCAATTGCTTTATTTATAATTGCTTGGATTGGGCAATTTTACGGACATCATTTAGAAGGTAAAAAACCTTCCTTTTTAAAAGATTTACAGTTTTTATTAATCGGTCCGCCTTGGGTATTTGAAAAAATGTTTAATCCAAAAAAATGAAAAAAATAATTAGTTATGATGATTTTACTAAAATAGATATACGTATTGGGACTATTATTTTAGTAAATGATTTTCCAAAAGCAAAGAAACCTGCTTATCAAATAATAATTGATTTTGGAACTCTTGGCACTAAAAAAACTTCCGCACAAATAACAACTTTATACACTAAAGGAGAATTATTAAACAAACAAGTTTTAGCTGTAATCAATTTTAAACCAAAACAAATAGCAAATTTCATGAGTGAATGTTTAATTTTAGGAGTCCTTTTTACAAAAGGTATTGTACTTTTACAAACATCAAATAAAATAGAAAATGGCACTTCCGTAAGTTAAAAGCATGCTAAAAAAATTACAAGAACTTAAAAAATTACTAAAAGGCGAATTATATTTTGACCAGCTACATAAAGCAATTTATGCAACTGACGCATCGGTTTATCGAAAAATTCCGTTAGCAGTTGCTTATCCAAAAAATAAAAACGATTTAAAAACCTTAATTCATTTTGCAACAGAAAATAATATTACATTAATTCCACGAGCAGCAGGAACATCGCTTGCAGGTCAATGTGTTGGTGATGGTATTATAATCGATATATCTAAACATTTCACTAAAATAATTTCGTTTAATGAACCTAAAAAAACAGTTACAGTTCAGCCTGGCGTTATTCGAGATGAATTAAATCTCTTTCTAAAACCGTACGGATTATTCTTTAGTCCAAATACATCAACCTCTAACCGCTGTATGATTGGCGGTATGGTTGGCAATAATTCTTCTGGAACAACTTCTATCCAATTTGGCGTTACTCGAGATAAAATTAATAGCTTAGAAACTATTTTATCCGATGGCTCGGAAGTTAATTTTTCTTCAATCAGCACAGAAACATTCAAACAAAAAGCACATGGTAACAGCTTAGAAGCTTCTATATATAATTCCATTTCCATAGAACTATCAAACATTCAAAACCAAGCGGAAATAAAAAAGGAATTTCCAAAAAAAGAAATTCATCGTAGAAATACTGGTTACGCTGTTGATGAACTACTGAAATTTGAACTTTTTGGAGGAAAAGAAACCAATATAAACTTATCTAAATTTCTTTGTGGAAGCGAAGGCACACTTGCCTTTACCACTTCTATAACCTTACAGCTAGATAAACTACCTCCAAAAAACGCCATTTTAGTTGCTTCACATTTTAATAGCATTGAAGAAAGTTTGAAAGCTGTTCAAACTGCCATGAAACACAACTTGTACATGTGTGAATTAATGGATAAAGCCATTTTAGATTGCACAAAAAATAACAGAGAACAAGCTCAAAATAGGTTTTTTATACAAGGCGACCCAAAAGCAATATTAATGCTTGAGGTTTGTGCTGACTCTAAAAATAAAACGGAAGAACTAGCAAACAAACTAATTACCGACTTGAATAAACACAATTTTGGCTATACACATCAAAAAATTTATCAAGAAGATATTCAAAAAGTTATTAATCTCAGAAAAGCAGGTTTAGGCTTATTAGGTAATATTATTGGTGATAAAAAAGCTGTTGCTTGTATTGAAGATACTGCGGTAACGCTTGAAGACCTGCCAAATTACATTACAGAATTTACTCAAATGATGAATTACTACAAGCAAGACGCTATCTATTACGCTCATGCTGGTGCTGGAGAAATCCATTTAAGACCTATATTAAATTTAAAGAAAACTAACGATGTAAAGTTATTTAGAGAAATCACAACTAATACAGCCAAATTAGTAAAAAAATATAAAGGCTCATTTTCTGGTGAACATGGTGACGGAATTGTAAGGGCAGAATTTATTCCGTTAATGATAGGAACTAAAAATTACGAGTTGTTAAAACGTATTAAATCAAGTTTTGACCCTAATAACATATTCAATAAAGGCAAGATAACTGATGCTTTTCCTATGGATAAATCACTTAGATATATTCCCAATAGAACGGAGCCAATTATAAAAACCATTCAGAATTTTGATGACAATCAGGGTATTTTACGGTTAACCGAAAAATGTAATGGCTCTGGAGATTGTAGAAAACCAATTAGTGCTGGCGGCGTTATGTGTCCAAGTTATAGAGCAACTGCAAACGAGAAAGACACCACAAGAGCAAGAGCTAATGCTTTACGTGAATTTTTAACCAATTCAGATAAAGTTAATAAATTTGATTATGAAGAATTAAAAGAGGTATTTGATTTGTGTATCAGCTGTAAAGCTTGCGCAAGTGAATGTCCAAGCAATGTAGATGTTTCAGCATTAAAATCAGAATTTCTATATCAATATTATAAAAGCAACAAACCTTCGCTAAGAGATAAATTATTTGCAAATAATAACAGCTACATAAAATATGCACGCTTCACTCCTACGTTAGTAAATAAAATTTTAAATCTGTCATTCACTAAAAATTTATTAGGTATTACAAAACATAGAAACTTACCAAAAATTGCAAAACATTCCTTTTTCGAACAAATAAAACATATCGCTACAAATAATAATAATAATAATACAACTAAAAAGCTCTATCTTTTTATTGATGAATTTACTAATATTTACGATGTTGAAGTTGGTATAGATGCATATTATTTGTTAACTAAATTAGGCTACAACGTAAACTATCTAAAAAACACCGAAAGCGGACGAGCACAAATATCAAAAGGTTTTTTAAATAATGCTAAAAAAATTGCAAATAAAAATATAGCGCTTTATAAAAATTTAATCTCCGATAAAATACCACTCGTAGGTATTGAACCATCTGCAATTCTATCGTTTAGAGATGAATATTTAAGACTTTCAAATGATATTGAAACTGCAAAACAATTAGCCAAAAATACCTTTACTTTTGAAGAGTTTATAGATAATGAAATTCAAAAAGGAAATATTAATGCTTCTCAATTTACCTGTTTACCAAAGAAAATAAAAATACATACACATTGCCATCAAAAATCTTTATCAAACTCTAAAGCGACGTTCAACATGCTCAATATTGTTGAAAATTATACTGTTACTCTATTTAACAGTGGTTGTTGCGGAATGGCTGGTTCTTTTGGTTACGAAAAAGAACATTATAACATTAGCATGCAAATTGGAGAAAACTCTATTTTAAAAAAAATAAGAAATACTTGTAGTAATACCGAAATAGCCGTTGCAGGTACAAGTTGCAGACATCAAATTTCAGACGGAACACAAAGACAAACTAAGCATCCAATTCAAATTTTACGACAGGCTTTGAACTAATACCTATTCAACATCAATCAGTATAAGTAATAATGGTTAATTTAAAACAATACTTAGAAACTTAACTAACAACAATATAGATGCCTTCAATAATTTTACAATAACCTTTTATCAAATACAAGAGGTAACAAGTTGGCGAGCGAATTAGATTTCACTATCTGACCTTCTTCGCCACCAAAAAATATTTCAATAGGTTCTTTTTGATTAACTTCATACTCTGCAATAGTTTGTCTACAAGCACCACATGGAGAAATTGGTTCTTTTACTATATGTTTTTTAGACATTGCTGTTATAAAAATTTTCTTGATTATAACATTAGGAAACTCGGATGAAGCCTTCCATATTGCCACACGTTCTGCACACATTCCTGAAGGGTATGCTGCATTTTCTTGATTACTACCAAGTATAACCTTATTATTATCTAACAATAAAGCAACTCCTACATGAAAGTTTGAATATGGAGCATATGAACTACCGCATGCTTCTTTGGCTTTTAGAAACAAGGATTTATCCTCTTTTGATAATTCATTTTCATTATCAAAAACAATAAAGCTTGTACTTATTTTTAGTTCTTTCATTTTTCTAATAAAATTTAGAAAACCAAATATACTTTTATTTTATTAAAACTCTTCGTAAAGATCACCAAAGTCAAATGATATAGAGAAACGTAAGGTGTTTTCTAAAGGATTATTCACATCCGATGAATTTAATAAATAAGACACGTCAATTTTACTACTTTGAAACTTAAATCCTGCACCAAAAGTATAAAATTTTCTAGCTCCTTTTATATCGCTTTCATTAAAATATCCCATTCTAAAAGCAAATGTATCATCATATAAATACTCTCCACCAACAGACCATGTAAACTCTTTCATTTCTTCACTAAAACCTCCTGGAGCATCTCCAAAGGACTGTATCATACCTGTAAAGAAATCAACATCATTATCTTTTCCTTCTAGAATATTATTAGACGAATCTCTTTTTGGAGGAGTTGGCACTAATAACTTAGTCGTTTCCAAAGTTGCTTTTACTACGCTCATGTCGTCTAAAATAAAATCAAAACCACCACCAAGTCTCAAATTTGTAGGTATAAAACTCTTTTTTCCACCAACCGATAATTGTACTTTTGGTCCTAAATTAGCTAAACTCAATCCGCCACGCCATCTACCGTTAAACTCTCCATAATTTGACTCTTCCGATTGATAATACATACCTAAATCTGCCGCAAAAGTGTTTACCGTATTCAAATCAGGACTACTTGCTATCTTAATTGACATATCAGACCTAATATAACGTAAAGTAACTCCCATTGCTAAACCTTCGCTAAGTTTTAAAGAGTACGAACCATCAATAGCAAAATCGTTTGGCTTTTCTACACCAATTGGTGTTCCAATTTCATCTGTCAAATCTATTGAACCTAACGAAAAATAAGTCATACTTGCCGCCCAAGCACTGTATTCATTTAATTTATTAGAAAACACTACATTACCTAAAAACACATCGTTTGTTAATTGGCGTAACCAAGGTGTATAATTAACTGCCACAGTAAATTGCGATTCACTAAAAGCATATTTAGATGCGTTATAATGTTGCGAATAAGCGTCTGGTGATGTGGCAACTCCCATATCTCCAATTGCACCCGATCTTGCATCTGGAGCTATCAATAAAAATGGTGTTGCGGTTGTTATTGCGTTTAAATCTTGCGCTAAAAAATCAATACTTACTAGTAATACTACTGTTATTAAAAATATTTTTTTCATTGTTTATATAATTATTTTAATTCTTTATAATCGTTATAATACTTACATAGTTACAGCCTACAAATATGCGAATTTTATTGTAGAATAACTAATTTTTCTATCTTTTCTGATTTCAAACCGCTTGAGACGACCTTAACACTCAGTTTGTATATATATACTCCTTTTCCTATTTTGTTACCGAAGTCGTCCAGGCCATTCCACGTCATGCTACGTGACAAAGTACCCGATGTTAATACTTGCTGATTTATTGTTTTAATTAATTTACCAGATACTGTGAATATTTGAACTTGCGTTTCTAAAGCTTCATTAGGTTTATTATGGTTAAACCAAAATTCTGTATAATTAATAAATGGGTTTGGGTAATTAAGCACGTTATCCAATACCAATTCGCTATCACTAACTACCACAAAACTAATACTTGATTCTGACGGATTATTATAAGTATCCCAACATTTGAATGTTATATTATGTAAGCCAACAGCTAAATTTCTAAAAGGAAATTTTACTTTTCCTTTTTTAAAATTATTTGCTTCTGTTTCGTAATAATCATTCATTATTATGGGATTTGATTGATCTCCATCTAAAATAGCAACTATATCATGATCCACAGCTGTAAACGATGTATTTATACCGCTTTCATCTTCTAAAATAGCTAAAAATAACGGACTCTCATTGGTGTTTCCGCCATCAATAAATGATTCGTCATTCATAAATAATTTTATGGTTGGTCCAATTTTATCTTCTGGCGCATCATAATTAATTCCTCCAATAATAATATCGGTATTATAGCCATTTTTATCAATGACTTTATTATCTGCATAAAAGCTTAATTTAGCCGAGCCATAAGCTATTCTAATATCTCTTGGTGCAATAAAATCAAACGCCCAGTTTCCATTTTCAACAGTTGCTTTACCATTAAAAATTTTACTTTCCCTAGAATCAAAAGTTATAATTGTTGGGTTACCGCTACTATCATAATTATTATCATTATTTAAGGTTGTTTTATCAACCGATTTATCAAAAACCACCACAGAAAGCTCTCCATTAAAATCAGGTAATAAATTGTCATTATTATCCGTCACAATTCCTTTAAAATAAACATGCGATAATGCTTTTATGGTATCTAAATCTTGAGATACATCAACATTATTCATGTGTGTAATTTTTACATTTGGCTTAGGTCTTGCTAACTTCATTGCTGGATCTCCAAAAAAGTTAATAAACAAGCGTTGAGCTTGACTAGCATTACTGTTTTTAGATTTCGCCAATGATTGCGCCATAGTATAATCATCTAAAGAATTAAACTCAAGCAAATCGCTCATTAAATCAATATTAAATGCTCCTCCAAAAGATATATAAACTTCTCTAGCAGTTGTAATCATATTAATAGAACCTCCATTTTTATTTGAAAAAACATTTTCTCCTGCAGCGACTCTTGAAGGATTATCAAATCTTGAAAACTCACAAGTTATGGTAATAAATAAAGGCAAGGTATTTTTGTTGTGCCACTCATTAATTTGAGGCACATCAAGTAAACGCTCAGATCCCCATCCATTTTCACCTCCATGACCAAAATAATCAATAATTAAAGAACCTCTTTCAACAGCATTATTAATTGCTTTTCTAACTTGCGGGTACGATTGTCCTCCAGATGAAATTTGCTGTACATACGAATCGGCATAAATTTTAGTTAAATTATAAACTGGTTTATATTGCTTAATTAAATCGGCTACTTGCTCCACTTTTATTACCAATCCAAAATCACTTGAAGCATTATCAACATCATCGGCTACTAATGCAATATGGTTTCGCCATTTTCCAAAAGCCTCTTCATTATAATAATTTAGCACCTTATCAACAGCATATATTGCTTCACTTCTATTTTTAACTGGCATTCTACCAACTGCAACATCTATCAAATCTCCTGAACCATTTGAATTATAAAATTCTCCTTCATTATCATCTAACATTACAAAAAAGTCATCGGTAACATAAGAACTAGCCAAACTTGTACTATTTTTAGATTGATATGCTATCACATTAACATCTCTATTATTTCCTTCTATATTTTGAAAATCAAACGAAGTGTCACCAAACATTAGTACATATTTTATTCTTTTATCATTAGCCGATGCATTATTATATAAATGCTTAATAAAATCTCTTATTGCTACTGGATCTTTTCCTCCAGAACTAAATTCATTATAAATAGTTTGCTCCGTCAGTACTAAAGTTGATAGATTTTGATTGTTTTTATAAAAATCTGCTATTCTATTTGCCTGATTTAATAGTTCGTCTTTAGTGATTATCAAATAATCAATATCTTGAATTGCATGTAAATTTTGATTGGCTACATAGCTCGAATTTAATTTAATTGGTGAGTAATAATTTAAGTTATTTATTAGTATATATTCTTGCAATTCGCCTCCTTGAGCTACAAATGTAAAATCGGAATTACTTGAAGTATTTTCTATTTTCATAGGATTTATCCTATCGGTAACATTCCAAATTTGCTTAATATTATCTTTATTCTCAATAATAAACTCTTCATAATTGGTACTTACAGAATTTGCCAATGAATAATTTCTAAAAGAGAATTGTTTATCTCTTGCTATTAATTTTTTTATTCCATTTACTTCTATATAATCTAAAAATCCTTTTGCTGATGGGTTTCCATTATTTAAAAATTTAAGTTCAAAATCCAACACTTCATTAATAGCTGTAAAATTAGCTGTTTGGTAAGTTGTTGCTCCAATTGTTGTATATCCAACACTTCCAACATTAAGATTTATTATATTTTGCGAGTTATAATTAAGTTCAAAATTGGTATTTGTATCAGATACTGCACCAACTGATAATTTTACGCTTATATTTTGCGACAAATCAATATCCGTAAAATCGAGACTAAAATCTTGAGTATCATTGACTGTGAAATTTTCTCCAAAAAATTGTTGTCCAAAATGATCTAAATTCTCTTTTTCTAATTCATGAACAGCATAATCATTAAATGTTGTTATTGTACTTGACGCTACTTGATTTAAAGGAGCTGAAGGTTGAACTCTTTTCCCTAAATTATTTGCAACATGAATAAAATAATATGCTTTATCATCATAAATATTTTTTTGATGTGTTGCTGCATTAATATTTAGATTAGGCTGCCAAATATCTGGTCCTTGAGCATAAAATAAAATAAAATCACCATTGTCAAAACTATTATCATTTTCACCTTCTATATATATTGCGTTTTCTTGTAAATCATCATATCTAAAAATATTATTGGCTTCTGGCAATCGTGCGCCTCCATTTCCGTACAGTTTAATATTTTTAGGATTTATTCCTTCTAAATTAACACCTATACTATTTAAAAAAGACTTATCTAATTTATATACACCAGTAGTATCAACAGCAAACTTATACCAATCGCCCAATGATAAAGGTGAATTATGAATGTCCAAAATATTTCGAGAAGCATACTTAGGTTTAAAACTATATGCAACTTCAAAGGAAATAATTTTCTTAAGAACTCCTTTAATATAAACTACAGGCGTTAACTTCAACTGTGCATAAGATTTATTTATAGATTTTTTAACAGAAAAACTATGCTGCAATTCTTTGGGAAAATTATTTTGGCTGATTATAGGATATAATTTTTTATCAATATTTTTATATACTATATTTTTAATCTCATAATGAGAAATCTCTAAATTACTATTAACAGACCATTGTTCATAATAGTAAGGTATAAAAAACTCATCAAAAAAATTATTATCTAAAAGCGGTAATTCAAGCACGTTTTTATCATAACTATTACTAATTTTAGCATTTTCAATCCAATTTAATTGTACTTTTTTATTAAAATTTTGAGCCTTGCCTTTGACATGACTAAAACAAAAAATTGTAATTAAAAATAAATATTTATAAACCATAAACAAACTAACGAAAAAAAAAACAGCTTATTTTAAAAAAACTTAAAAATTATATAATAAAGCTCAATATTACACGTTATTCAAAACGAAAGACATTTTATAATTGTGATTTTATCATTATTTTCTTGGTAGATATTAATAAAATTGTAAATTGCGACACTTTTAAAAATTAAACACACAATTAACGTAAATGATTATGACAACAAATCAGATATTTAAAAGCATACTAATTGGTTTAGTAGCTATATCCCTAGCAAGCTGTGGTGGTAAAAGAGCAAGCGGAACATCCGCATTGACAGGCTGGAGCTTTAACGACTTTGACGGTGGAGCTGGTAGCAACTACAAAGGACAACCCACACCATTAGGAATGGTTTTAGTTGAGGGAGGAACATTCACAATGGGTCACGTACAAGATGACGTAATGTTTGACTGGAACACAACACCTGTAAAAATGCAAGTTCGTTCATTCTATATTGACGAAGCAGAAGTTACAAATCGTGAATATCGATTATTTTTACATTGGATGGAAAAAGTTTATCCACCAGATAATGACAACTACAGAAATATTTATACATCTATGCTTCCAGACACACTAGTTTGGAGAAATATGTTAGGTGAGTCTGAATTACTTACAGAAACTTATTTAAGACATCCCTCATATAATGACTATCCTGTTGTAGGAGTTTCATGGGTTCAGGCAAATGAATACTGTAAATGGAGAACTAACATGGTTAATTCTAAAATCTTAATGGACAAAGGTGTTTTAGAAAATCTTTTTGAAGTTGACTCATTAACAGTTGAAGGTAAAAATCATTTTGACACTAAAGTATATTTAGCTGATCCAGCAAAATTATTTGATGGAGATTCTACAATTTATAAAAAAGGACTACCTGACTTATCAGCAAAAAAGAAAAAATCAAAAAGAGGAAGAGGTGACAAAGCAGATAAATCAAGAGGAGATTCTAAATCAAAAAAAGGAAGAGGAAGAGGTAAATCAAAAAAAGGATTTACTGGTAGACATGTAAAAGTTGAAGATGGTATCTTAACTCAAGGCTACAGATTACCTTCAGAAGTAGAATGGGAATATGCTGCTAAAGCATTGGTAGAAAACAGAGAATACAATACAATTAAAGGAAGAAAAAAATTCTCATGGTCTGGAAGATACACAAGAAATAAAGACAAGCGCTTTCAAGGAGATAGAGTTGCCAACTTTAAATTAGGTAAAGGTAACTATTCTGGTGTTTCAGGATGGAGTGATGATGGAGCTGATATTCCTAACCTTATAAGATCTTATCCTCCAAACGCTCTTGGACTATATGATATGAGTGGTAATGTTGCAGAATGGGTTTCTGATGTTTATAGACCTATAATTGACAACGATGCAAATGACTTTAACTACTATAGAGGTAATTCATATACTAAAAAAATGATTGATGAAAACGGAAAGGTTGTTGTAGTTGATGAAAATTCAATTGTATATGATACATTAGACAATGGTACTATTAGACCAGTTGATTTACCTGGAAGTTTAAAATACATTCCTATTACTAAGTCCGATGCATTTATGAGAGATAATTATGAAAAAGCTTATAATGTAGATGCTAATGATGGTGAAATAAAATCAGGTAGAAAGTATTACATTGATGAAGAAGAATTAGAAAACAAACCTAGAATGTATAATTCTCCAGTTATTCCAAATGAAATTGGAGAAAGTGGATATAGAAAACAAGCATACGATGCTAAAGAGCGTACAACTTTAATTAGTGATAACTCTCATGTTATTAAAGGTGGTTCTTGGGCAGATAGAGCATATTGGTTAGATCCTGCTCAACGTAGATTTCTACCTAAGTACATGGCAACAAATTATGTTGGTTTTAGATGTGCTACGGATAAATTAGGACCAATGAGTGACAAGAAAAGAAAAGCTTATCACAAATAATTAAATCTTAAATTATAAAATTAAAACCTCATTTTCAAACAGAAAATGAGGTTTTTTTATACTTTTACATTATGATAAAACACATCCATTCTTTATATTTAAAAAACAGTGTAATTAGTACTGATACTAGAGATATTTTAAAAAAATCTATTTTCTTTGCTTTAAAAGGAGATAATTTTAACGCTAATGAATTTGCAAAAGAAGCCCTAGATAAAGGTGCCTCATTTGCAATTATTGATGAAAAAAAATACCAAATAAATAATCAAACAATATTAGTTAATAACGTATTAGAAACATTACAAAAATTAGCAACATATCATCGTAATTTCCTCAAAATTCCAATAATTACACTAACAGGTAGTAATGGAAAAACAACAACCAAAGAATTAATCAACACAGTTTTATCAAAAAAATTTAAAACTACTGCTACAAAAGGAAATCTCAATAATCATATTGGCGTACCACTTACGCTATTATCAATGACAAAAGAAACCGAAATTGGCATTGTAGAAATGGGTGCAAATCACTCAAATGAAATTGATTTTTTATGCAATATTATAAAACCAAACTACGGGTATATTACAAATTTCGGAAAAGCACATTTGGAAGGTTTTGGTAGCATTAAAGGTGTTATTAAAGCTAAAACGGAATTATATAGACATCTTAAAAAGAATAACAAAACTGTATTCATCAATACAAACGACCAAATTCAAGTTGATAAATCAAAAGGCATGGAAATTATTGGTTTTGGACAAAAGGACACAACATACCCAATAAAATTACTCAACGCAAACCCATTTGTTACACTTGAATTTAATAAGGTTATAGTAAATAGCAATATGATTGGAAATTATAATTATAATAATATCGCTGCTGCCATTGCTATCGGACAATATTTTAATATCGGTAATGACAATATTAAAACTGCTTTAGAAAATTATAATCCACAAAATAACAGATCACAAATTATTCAAAAAAATAGCACTAAAATTATCCTTGACGCTTATAATGCCAACCCTAACAGCATGCAATCTGCCTTAGATAATCTATTTCAGTTAACCGATAAAACTAAAATTGCCATTCTAGGCGATATGTTTGAACTTGGTAAATATGCAGAAGAAGAACATCAGAAAATCACAACTTTAGTAAGTAACAGCAATATAAATAAAATATATCTCGTTGGTGAAAATTTCAAAAAAACAACATCAGCTAATACTAAAAAAGTATTATTTTTAAAAGATTTTGAAGCCTTTAAAAATATTTTTGATAAGTCATTATTCAAAGATACTACGGTATTAATAAAAGCATCTAGAGGAATGGCACTAGAACGAATTACTACTTTATTTGACTAAGCCAAGTTGTAAAATATTCCCAACAAGCCTCATTACCTTTTGTAACGTTCCACAAAGCTCTTGAGCCATGAATACTTTTCATTTCTGGCTTAAAATGAGTAATTAGAGACGACTTAACATTTTTAGTCAGCGCTTTAACTTGCTCTATTTCTTTCTTTGAAGAAGTTACAAATACAGGGATTTTTAAATTTTTAATTGAATTAGCAACATCAATACCTTCTAAATATTCTCCTGGACTAAAAGCCGAAACCGCCTTAATCATTTTACTATCCGTAGCTAAAATTAATGACAAACTAGCCGAATAAGAACTACCTACTAAAATAACCTGTTGCTGATTATTCAGCTTATATACATAATCAATAGCCGATTCTACATCAATCTTAGCAGATAAATAGTCCGTTTTTAGTCCGTTTTTTAATGCTCTTTTTGCCGTCTGATTAATCACACCATTAACTTCCTTTCCTGAACGTTGATCAATAGCCATGCAGGAATAACCCATCTTATTTAACCGTTTTGCCGTTTCAATATATTCACCTCTACTAAAACCAGCTTGATGGCATAATAAAATGAAAGTTTTAGGTTCTTGAACCAGATATAAATCAGCCGTAATAATAAGTCCATCTTTCGAAGGGAAAGTAATCGTTTTAAAATCGGTTATATTTCCAATTTTAGGATTAAATTTTACGTTTTCAGAAACAGGTTTAATCATTTTAGATTTATCCGATTGTTTACATGCAGATAATAACATAAAAATAGTAAAAAAATAGAGCAGCTTCATAAAAAATAATTAAATAAGATTATTAAAATATCAAAATTATAAAAAAAATTGATACCAATATCAAGAATTGAAATTAAAATAAATTTAATAACACTTCTTTATTTTGTAAATTTGCATTGTTAAACATAGAAATATAAACTTTAAAAATAAATATTATGGCATTAGTAGGTAGAAAATTCCCAAATATTGCAGTAGATGCAATGAACGAAATGGGAGATACATTTAAGATAAATGTATTTGAAGAAGCAGTAAATAAAGGTAAAAAAGTATTATTATTTTGGTATCCAAAAGATTTTACATTTGTTTGCCCAACAGAAATATTAGCTTTTCAAGAAGCTTTAGGCGAATTTGAAAAAAGAAATACAATTGTTATTGGAGCATCAGTTGATACAGCAGAAGTTCATTTTGCATGGCTAAATACTCCAAAAAACAATGGAGGAATTGAAGGCGTTACTTTTCCTATATTAGCAGACACAAACAGAAATCTATCAACCTTATTAGGTATTTTAGATTTAGAAGAAGGTGAATATAACGAAGAACATGATATCATTTTAGCCGAAGGTTCTAATGTAACATATAGAGCAACCTATTTAATTGACGAAGACGGAAAAATATTCCACGAAAGTGTTAATGACATGCCATTAGGTAGAAATGTAGCTGAATATTTACGTATGGTTGATGCATACGCACATATTCAAGAAAATGGAGAAGTTTGCCCTGCAAACTGGGAAAAAGGTAAAGATGCAATGGACGCAACAAGAGATGGTGTTAAAAAATACTTAAGCTCACATTAATATTATATGTTTTTTAGTCGTTAGCCTATAAATAAAAGGCTAACGACTAAAAAATTAAAACCTAAAAATCAAAACAATGCTTATAGAATTAGAAAAAGATAATTTAGCCGAAATAATAGCAAACAACCCAAAAACAGTAGTACAATACTCTGCTACTTGGTGTGGAAATTGCAGAATCATGAAGCCTAAATTTAAAAAATTAGCAAGAGAAAATGAAGAAATTACTTTTATCCTTGTAGATGCTGAAAAATTTGAAGAATCAAGAAAATTAGCAACAGTTGACAACTTGCCTACTTTTGCAACCTTTAAAGATGGCGTAAAATTAAATCAAACACAAACAAATAAATTTGATGTTTTAAAAGATTTAGTAAACGAAATCATTTAATTTCATACAATAAAACTCCAATAATTATGAAAATCCCAATTATAAAACAGCTTAGTACTTTTATTGAAAATAACGATGAAGACTATATTGTTGAAGCTATCGAAGTTTTAGAAGACTTAACAGAAGTTTCTAGTTTAAAAGATGGAGAATTAGATGTTATTGGCGAATTAATATCTAATATGTATGGTGCTTTAGAAGTTCATAAAGAAATTAAAAAAGGTACTTCTAAAAAAGATGCAATGAACGGATTTATGAAAAGAGTTCTTGGCTCTATTGACCAATAATATTATTTCACCAACCAAAAATAGATAGAATAAGACGCCTAATTATCAAAAAACTTGTAACTTATTTAACCCTTTTATAGTTTTGGCGTATCTTTAAGACAAACCAAGACTTAACCCAAATTATTCACAAATTTTCTATTGCAAAGCCAAACTACCTGCTATAATTGAAAATGCTCGAAATTTATTTAGCTCAAAATTGAGC
>CAYOFS010000034.1:0-17339 GCA_964403095.1 uncultured Flavobacteriaceae bacterium
TTTTGGGACGTTTGCAAAACGTCTTTACTGTTTTGCATTGTTACTTTTTACGTTTTTTTTTCTTCTTTTTCTTTTTATAAAAAGATGGTCCTTTGGATTTTTTATTCTTTCTACGTTTCTTAACTTTTACTTTTTTAACTTTTGCTTTTTTACCTTTTTTCTTTTTGAAAATTCGTTTAAAAAACGGCTCTTTTGTTCCTTCTAAAGTATTGGTAGATTTCTTTTTACCTTCATGCCTATCCATTCTCCATGAACCTCCTAAACCAATATAATACGAAGAGAAGACTTCTTTAATTAAGCTAGACCTAGCGGCAACATCTATCTGGATATCATCGGTAAATAAATAGGCAATTCCTCCTCCAAATTGATATTCGTTACTTTTAACTTTATTAAATATACCTTGATGTTCTCCAAAAATTGACCATTTTTCAGTTACAGCTAAAGTAGATGTTAAAATATATGAGTATTGTAAGTTATCTAATAAAATATTATCTACAATTAAATTAGTAAGGATAACAAAACGTTCGTTTATATCATTTTGTAATAAAACAGCTCCTTTAAGGCTCATGCCTTCGGCTTTATATTGGGGACTTATATAATTTGAATTCCAACCTGCATATACTCCAACGGAAGGAATTAAACGTTTCCAATCAAATGCCTTTCTTTTTTTCCATGATCTAATTTCTTTAGATTTATCGGCGTAAACGGAATTGTAAACTAAATATTTTGCTCCTAAAGTAAGTCGGCTAAGTCCTGAAACAGAATATGGATTTGAAATAAATACGTTGTTAAAAACACGTTCGTCTTTTTGATATCTAATATCTAAGTTTACTTCTAATCGCTCTAAAAATTCACTATATCTAAAAAATAAATTTCCTCCAAATGAATTTTTTGTCAAAAAAGTTTCATCTGAATTGAATGTGTTTTGATAAAATGCTCCTGATTCTACTTGAAAAACTTTTGTTCCAACACCATACGGACTTTCGGAAAAACCTGGTCTTTTTGAATTAATTATCTTTGTATATTGTGCTGAAGCACTTAAATAACTAATAAAAACTAAAATTAATATGCTTATTTTTTTCATCTGTAAATAAATTATTTGGTAAATATAATATTTTATAGTTTTTATAACGTTTAAATTCAAAGCAAATTATTATTTTTGACTAAAATTTAAAATACACCTATGGGATTCCTTAGAACCATCGCTATAATTATTCTTGTTTATTACGCCTTCAAATTTATTGCTAGACTAGCCTTCCCGATGCTTATAAAAAAATACATGAGTAATATGGAAGCGAAATTTAGAAACCAACAAGCTTATCAAAAGAAAGAAGATATTAATATTGGCGAAACAGTAATCGACAAAAAACCAAATTCAAAAACTAGTAAAAATGATGTTGGCGAGTATGTTGATTATGAAGAGGTGGAATAGGAAATTACCATCTTACACCTTCCCTAAAAGAAGAAACTTTTCACTACTCAATCAATTTTTTATTAATTCTACTACTTGCAATTAGAGCTGCTATAATTCCTAAAATAAGGATTGTTATAGTTACAATAAATAAATTTGACCAATGAAATTCTACAGGATATGCCAAATCTGGTCGTATCATAATTGGCTCAAAGTACATTTGTATAAATACAATTATTAGTGCTAATATTAAACCAACTACCAAACCAAAAACGCTCAATAAAAAACCTTGTAAGGTGAAAATATGCCTAATTTGTTTTATTGTTAAGCCTAAATTAAATAAGGTTTTTAAATTTGCTCGTTTATCTAAAATCATCATAATCATAGCACCAATAACATTAAACAATGCAATGATTACAATTAATGTGGAAATTAAATAGGTAAACAAATTCTCCATATTAAGCATTCTATAAGTAAGTTCGTTTAGTTGCCGCCTTGTTTGTACTTTAAAAGTTGCTCCTATTTTGTTTTGTAATTCCTTAGCAAAAGCTTGATGCTTATTGATGTTGTTTAATTTTAATTCTACTGCCGAAATTTGATTTTTTTTATAATTCAATAATTCTTGTGCTAATTCTAAATTAGCAAAAACATATTTATCGTCAATATCTATAACCAGTTCCGAAATTCCTTTTACTTGTGTAGTAACGGAATTGAAAGAGCTCATTCCTAATTGCCCTTTTCCTGGTTTTACTACATATATTTTTAAATTATCGGCAAAAGAGTATAATGGTAAGGCTAATTTTTTAGAAATACCTCGCCCAATTACTACGGCATTTTTTTCTTTAGCACTAAACCACTCGCCAATAACAACAGCGGTATCCATTTTATTTACGTTGAGATAATTAAAATCAACTCCTTTAATAGTAGCTGCTTTTTGTTTATTATCAAAATTAAGCAATACATGCTCTTCTAAAACTTTAGAATAATTACCTATACGTTCATCTTTTAAAATAGTACTTATATCATCGGTAAATAAAAATGATTTCCCTTTAACTGATGTTATTTTAATATCAGGATCGGATGTGTTTAAAAAAAATAAATTAAACGATTTTAAACCTGAAAAAACCGAAAGCACAATAAACAAAGCTATTGTACCAATTACAACACCAACCGTTGCGATTTTCGTAATTATATTAATAGTAGAATTGCTTGTTTTTGAAAACAAATAACGCTTAGCTATGTATAAAGATGTGTTCAAATTAATTGTTTTGTTTCTTGGTTTGTTAAAATGTGTAAGTGTTAAATCGTTTATTTGTTTTTGTTTATTTTAAAATTTAATTAATTCCCAAATTAAAACATTTGCTAATCATCTCATTGGCTAATTAAGCAAACTAACTATCTCTTCTGACGCCTTGGTAAAACATCTGGATTTTTAATTGGGTTTTCGTCTGTTCCTTTTAAAGCAGAATCAATCCCTTCAATATAATCTAATGAATCATCTGTAAAAAACTCTAAATTAGGCATTCTACGTAACTGATTTTTTGTTCTTCGTGCCAATTCATAACGAATTGTACTTGCATTTTTTTTAATTCCTTCCATCAATTTATCTCTGTGTTCACTTGGAAAAACACTTACATAAATTTTCGCCTCACCTAAATCAGACGTTACATACACTTTAGTTATTGAGATTAAAATACCTTTAAGCCAATCTCTAGCTTCGCCTTGTAAAATGTCAATTAAATCTTTTTGCAAAACTCCTGCAATTTTTTTTTGTCTGTTTGTTTCTTCCATGCGGCAAAGTTAAGGTTTTTTAAGGTTTTACAAGCTTTTGAATGTTGAATTTTAAATGTTAGATTTTCAATGACACTTAATTAATAAAATCTTTGTTTCTTTGTAAAGGATAAAATTCAATATTATGCAAGCAGAAATTATTACAATTGGAGATGAAATTTTAATTGGTCAGATAGTAGATACTAATTCTAAATGGATTGCGGAACAACTTAACGGAATTGGTGTTTTTGTACATCAAATCACTTCTATTCAAGACAATAAACAGCATATTATTAATGCTATTGATAATGCTAAAATCAATTCAAACATCATTATAATTACTGGCGGTTTAGGACCTACAAAAGATGATATCACAAAGCATACTTTAACCGAATATTTTAACGATACGTTAATTTTAAATACTGATATTGAAACACATATCAAACAACTTTTTGCTAAAATAAAATACCAATATACCGACTTGGATTTGCAACAATCTATGCTGCCAAGTAAGGCGAAAATTTTTAAAAATAAACTAGGAACAGCTAGCGGAATGTGGTTTTTTGAAAAGCAAAAAGGTAAGAACCAAGAACCAATAATTGTAATTTCATTACCTGGAATTCCAAATGAGATGAAAGGACTGATGAAACACAAGATTTTACCAAAATTTCAAGAAAAATTCAATCTGCCATTTATTTTACAACAAACGCTCATCACTTATGGTATGGGAGAAAGTAATATTGCAAAACGTTTAGAAAGTTTTGAAAATAAATTACCTCAACATATAAAATTAGCATATTTACCTTCTTATGGTAAAACTCGCTTACGATTAAGCACAAAAGGATACGATAAAGCAACTCTTGAAAGTGAATTTAATACTGCTATTTACTCTTTAAAGCAATTGGTTAAGGATATATTAATCGGTTTAGAAAATAAAAATATCGAAGTAGAAATAGGAAAATTACTCACCAAAAAAGGAAAAACGCTTTCTATTGCCGAAAGTTGTACTGGTGGAAACATTGCTAAATTAATAACCACTATTCCTGGTTCGTCAGCGTATTTTATCGGTTCTATTGTAAGTTATAATGTTAGAATAAAAACCGAATTTTTACAAGTTTCGGGTAAAACAATACAAAAACATAGCGTAGTAAGTTTAGCTGTTGCCAAAGAAATGGCTGAAAATATAAAACGAATTTACAAAACCGATTTTGCTATTGCTACAACTGGTAATGCTGGTCCAACAACCGACAAAACAGATAAAACTGTTGGCGTTGTTTTTATAGCAATAGCTACACCAACAAAGACAATTGTAAAAGAATTCAATTTTGGTCAACCAAGAGAACGAGTTATTGAAAAAGCTTCTATAAAAGCTTTGGAGATGTTGTACACTTATTTAACCTCCTAAAAAAGAATAATTTATTTATACCTAAGTTTCTTATGCATAAGTAAATTATGTATATATTTGCATTATGGCAAATTCAAAGTTATATAAAGGTAGTTTACAAACCATCATTTTAAATCTCTTAGAGCAAAACGATAAAATGTATGGTTACGAAATCACCCAAAAAGTAAAAGAAATTACCAAAGGCGAATTGAAAATTACCGAAGGTGCATTGTATCCTGCATTACATAAATTAGAAGCCAACGGTTTTTTAGATATTGAAATTCTCAATATTGGTAACCGTATGCGCAAATATTATAAACTTACCGAGCAAGGAACTAAAGAAAATGTTAACCGTTTAGTAGAATTGCAAGAATTTATTAAAAATATGCAAATTATGGTAAACCCAAAATTTAGTTTGGAATAAGATGGAACTAACAAAAGAACAAATACAAAGAATTGATAGTTTTTTAGAACGTCTTGGTTGTGAATATATAGATATTCGTTATGAAATGGTTGACCATATTGCATCTGACATAGAAAATAAAGTTGATGATTTTGATGCCTTTTTTGAGAAAAAAGAAATGAGAGGAAAGTTTTTAGGATATATGATGCATCAAAAAAAGGAGCTAGAAGACACTTACATACAACAATCTAAAAGGCAACTTTTTTTAAATTTATGGAAGATTACAAAGCAAGTTTCAAAATCAATATTCAATTTAAAAATATTAGCTTCCATTCTTTTTTCTTTTATAGTTTTTCAGCAATTAATTAAATACAATATTAAATATACAGTTATTTTCACAGCTAAAATATCGGTAATTATTGGTGGTTTTAGCACGTTTTTTATCTGGCAACAAATTAAGAGAATTGGCAAAGTTAGAATTGTATATTCTTATTATAGCATTATTGCTTTTTTGATGTATTTAGCTATCTATATTCCAAATATATTTAACATATACAAATCTGAATACCACAATCCTTTTGCAGCAAATTTTTATTTTATATTGATTGTTTTAAACGCACTAATTTTAATCAATTTCATAAAACACAAAATACAATTTAAAGAAAAGTACAATTACCTAATTCAATAAAATGCAATTAACCAAAGATCAAATACAAAACCTATACAAATTTACCAAACAACATTATGTAGAATGGTATGATTTACAAAGTGAATTGGTAGATCATCTAGCTAATGATATTAATCTTTACTTTTATTATTATTACGTGTATATTAAGCCTATATATAGTGATTTATGAACTACCATCAAAAGTAAGAGCTATTATTAAAAAAGAACATCCAGAATATCAAATAAATTGATTGTAAATTGTAACATTTTACAGAAAACACACACCAATAAATAACCAAACCAATTCAACTATGTTTAAAAAATTTATTTTACTAGAATGGAAACAATTCAAACGCTCTAAAAATTTTGAAAAAAGCCTACTTATTAAAATATTTATAGGTTTTGGAATACTCATAATGCTTTTATATGCAATTGGCATTGGCTCCGCATTATATTTCGGATTAAAAAAAGGTTTTCCCGAGCAAGATCCATGGACAATTGTAAATAATTTTATCGTTTTTTGGTTTTTATTTGAGTTAGTTATACGCTATATGATTCAAAAAATGCCCGTATTAAGCATAAAACCATTATTAGTACTTCCAATCTCTAAAAATAAAATTATTCATTATGGTTTAGGCAAGTCATTAATTAGTGTGTTTAATTTTATTTTATTTTTTCTTTTAGTCCCATTTTCGGTTATTTTGATGATTAAAGGCTACTCCATTTTAAACGTACTAATCTGGTTTTCTGGTGTATTAATGCTATCCTACACTATTAGTTTTATTATATTTTTAGCAAACAAAAACGACAACTTTTTCTATGCTGCGATAATTATTATATTAAGTTTAGTTAGTTTGGAATATTTTAATATTTTTAAAATTTCAACCTATGCAGGAATTGCTTTCAACTACCTTTCAACACACTCGTTTGCAATACTAATTCCGCTAACAACTTTAGCATTGAGCTATTTATTAAGCTACAAACACCTTGCAAAAAATTTAAACTTAGACGATTTGGAGGAACAAAGTAAAGAAATCAAAACAACCGATTTATCTTGGCTTAACCGCTTTGGAGCAGTTGCTCCTTTTTTAAAAAACGACTTAAAACTTATTTGGCGAAATGTGAGACCTAAAAAAACAGTTATATCTGGTGCAATATTTCTTTTTTACGCACTTTATTTTATCCTAATGAAAAGAAATGGCATCGAATCTGGAATGAACAATCCGTACATGATGGCTTTTGCAATGATGTTTGTAACTGGAGGATTTGCAATGACATTTGGTCAATTAGTTCCTTCTTGGGATAGTGAATATTATAAATTACTCATGAGTCAAAATATCAAATACAAAACCTATTTAGAAAGTAAATGGTATTTAATGGGCGCTGCTGTATTAATCTCTTTTGTACTCGCCACACCATATATTTACTTTGGTTGGGAAACTTACGCTTTACTAATTGCAGGAATGTTTTTTAACTTAGGTGTTAATTCATATTTAGTGCTTTTTGGAGGCTCTTTATTAAGAATGCCTATAAAGTTAAACGAAAAAGCAAAAGCTTTTGGAAATACTCAAGGTTTTAAAATATCTCAATTACTAATTTCTATACCAAAAATGTTTTTACCTATTCTTTTATTCGGAATACCAAATTATTTTTTCGGCTTTAATTACGGAATACTAACTGTTGTATTGGTCGGTCTTATCGGTATTGTTTTTAAAGATTATTTTCTAACTAAAATTGAAAAAATATATCAGAAAACAAAATATAGAACCATTGCTGCTTACGGTGAAAAAGCATAATATTTAAGGTAAGCCATATAAAATTAACAATTACACAAATAAACAACCAAATGATAAAAACAACTAATCTAACAAAAAAATACGGCAAAGTAACCGTTTTAAATATAGAAAAATTAGAAATACCTAAAGGACAATCTTTTGGTCTTGTAGGAAATAACGGCGCAGGAAAAACAACTTATTTTAATTTATTATTAGATTTAATTGCTCCATCAACAGGAAATATTATAAATAATGGAGTTCAAGTAAATACTAGTGAAGATTGGAAACCTTACACTGCGGCTTTTATAGATGAAAGTTTCTTAATTGGCTACTTAACACCTGAAGAATATTTTTATTTTATTGGTGAATTACGAGGCGAAAACAAAGCTGATATTGATACATTTATAAAACAATTTGAAGAAATATTTAATGATGAAATATTAAATAAAAAGAAATACTTACGTGATTTATCTAAAGGAAATCAGAAAAAAGTAGGTATTATTGCTGCGCTTATCGGTGAGCCAGAAGTTGTAATATTAGATGAACCATTTGCAAACTTAGACCCAACAACACAGATTAGACTCAAAAAGATGTTAAACGAATTAACTCAAAATAAAAATGTAACCGTTTTAATATCAAGTCATGATTTATTACATATAACCGAAGTTTGTGAACGAATAGTAGTTCTTGAAAAAGGAAATGTAGTAAAAGATATGAAAACGTCACTAGAAACTTTAAAAGAGTTGGAAGCACATTTTGCGCTTTAAAATATTGTTTTGGTGTGCTTCAAAAGAAACACACCAAAACAATACAACAATATTACCACCTAATAATTGCCGAAGCCCAAGTAAATCCACTACCAAAAGCAGCTAAAACTACTAAATCGCCATCTTTTACTTTGCCTTTTTCCCAAGCTTCTGTTAAAGCAATAATTATAGATGCAGCAGTTGTATTACCATATTTCATAATATTATTATACACTTGGTCATCATTTAATTTAAATCGTTCCTGAATAAATTGTGAAATTCGTAAATTTGCTTGATGTGGCACAAATAAATCAATATCTTTAGCCGTCAAATTATTAGCTTCTAAGCCTTCTGTCATAACTTCACTAAAACGAACAACAGCATTTTTAAAAACTAATTGCCCATCCATGTATGGAAAGTAAGAAGTATCCTCTTCTTTATTTGCTAAAATCTCAGGAATCCAATGTTTAATGTTAGGGGTTTTTACAACTAATTTATCGGCATATTTACCTTGACTATGTAAATGTGTAGAAAGTATTCCTTTGCCTTTTTCTTCGGTTCTTGATAAAACACAAGCACCAGCTCCATCGCCAAACAACACTCCAACACCTCTACCACGAGTTGTCTTATCTAAAGCATTAGAATGAAATTCTGCACCAATAACTAAAATGTTTTTATACATTCCTGTTTTGATAAATTGATCTGCTATAGAAAGTGCATAAATGAAACCTGAACACTGATTTCTAATATCTAATGCTCCCACAGTTTGCATATCTAACATGTCTTGAATCATTACACCACAACCAGGAAAAAAATAATCAGGACTTAAAGTTGCAAAAACTATAAAGTCAATATCATCTTTAGTTAAGCCAGAACGTTCTATGGCAATTCTAGCAGCTTTTGCTCCCATAACAGCCGATGTATCTTCACTGTCTTTAGGAATCCATCTTCTTTCTTGAATACCAGTTCTTTCTTGAATCCAAGCGTCATTAGTATCCATCATCTCTGCTAAATCATCGTTTGTTACTATATTATCAGGAACATAGAAACCCATTCCCGTTATTTTTGAGTTATACATTTTTTTGATTTTTAAAGTTTGTTTGTTCTTACAAAAATACAAAAAAAATTAACAAATATTTTATTTTTAATTAGCACTAATTTAACAAACAACACAGTTACTTTGCAACATGACTAAACTAATCACACAGCTTATATTATTCTCAATACTCACATTACATTCTCAAAACAAAATTAAATTAAAAGGTATTGTATTATCAAA
The DNA here is from genome assembly GCA_964403095.1 of uncultured Flavobacteriaceae bacterium. Lineage (GTDB taxonomy): Bacteria > Bacteroidota > Bacteroidia > Flavobacteriales > Flavobacteriaceae > S010-17. Next base: position 9,436 of record CAYOFS010000034.1, read on the forward strand.
TAAAAACCCGATAGAAAACGCACATATTTACAATCTTACTAGCACCAAAGGAACGACTACAAATAGTAAAGGTGAATTTACAATTACAGTACAAGAAGGTGATAAATTATACTTTTCAGCAATGCCTTTTAAAGAAAAACAAATTCGCATTACTAGTAACATCTTAACTACTAATAATTTAATAATTAATTTATCCGAAAGTATTACTACCTTAAAAGCTGTTACTATTAAAAATCATAAATTAACTGGTAGTTTATTACTCGACATAAAAAAAATTCCAGAAGATACTAATGCTAAATACAGCTTTAAAATTAACAAAAAAGACATTCAAATAAAAGGAACACCAATGCTTAATTCTATTGAAGACCGAGGATTGGAAGAAGTTTTTAAACAAAACAACAATATGAATATTGCTGCTTTAATTGGTAAAGCCATTAATTTGATTGGAAAGAAAAATAAAACAAAATCCGATAAAAAGAAACTTATTAAAGATATTTCAAAATTAGCAAGAAAGGAGTTTGGTGATGATTTTTTCACCAAAGAATTACATCTTCCAAAAGCTTTAATAGATCTGTTTTTAGAAGAGTATTGTAAAGACCCAAAATTTATTGAGTTATTTCAAGCAAATAAGAAAATAGAATGTATTGAGTTTCTATTTGAAAAGAATAAACTTAAAAAATACACTATGAAATAACACCACTTCCGATAAGTTCATCGTCAATATACCAAGCGGCAAATTGCCCTTCGGTAATAGCAGATTGCATATTTTCAAACAACAAATACATCCCTTTTTCTACTTTATACAAAGTAGCATTCTCTAAAGGTTGCCGATATCTAATTCTTGCTTTTACTTTAAAACTTGCTCCTTTCTCTAAAGCCAAATCAGGTCTTATAAAGTGTAATTCTTTATTACTAATAAATAAACATCTTCTATACAAGCCTTGATGTTTTTTACCTTCGCCAGTATAAATTACATTTTCATTTACATCTGTTTCAATCACAAATAAAGGCTCTTTTGTTCCTCCAACAGCCAAACCTTTTCGCTGTCCTTTAGTGAAATAATGAGCACCTTGATGCGTACCAACTATTTTTCCGTCTTGTTTTGTATAAATATGTTTTTTAGCAAGAAACTCCAATTCTTCTTCTTTTGAATTAAAATTTGAAGTAGCTTTATTATAAATAGGCGAATCATTTGGTATGGTAATAATAATACCTTCTTTTGGTTGTAGTTTTTGTTGTAAAAAATCTGGAAGTTTTACTTTACCTATAAAACACAAACCTTGCGAATCTTTTTTATCGGCAGTAATTAAATCTAATTCTGCTGCTATTTCCCTCACCTCTGGCTTGGTTAATTCTCCAATAGGAAAAAGTGATTTCGCCAATTGCTCTTGAGATAACTGACATAAAAAATACGATTGATCTTTATTTATATCTTTCCCTGCTAAAAGCCTATACACTTCTTTACCATTAACATTGACCACTCCTTTTCTACAATAATGACCCGTAGCTACATAATCGGCACCTAATTCTAAGGCAATTTTCATAAAAACATCAAATTTTATTTCTCTATTACAAAGTACATCTGGATTTGGTGTTCTTCCAATTTCATATTCTCTAAACATGTAATCAACTATACGCTCTTTATATTGCTCGCTTAAATCAACTACTTGAAAAGGAATATTCAACTTATCGGCTACAAGCATTGCGTCATTACTATCTTCTAACCAAGGGCATTCATTTGAAATGGTAACAGAATCATCAAGCCAATTTTTCATAAACAAGCCAATAACCTCATAACCTTGCTGTTGCAATAAATATGCTGCTACACTAGAATCAACGCCTCCAGATAAACCAATAATTACACGTTTTGTTGTTTTCAATAGATAAATAATTAGTTGGTAAAATTACAAAAATTAGATTCAAAAAAAAAGCTACTAGATCCTCAAAATAAATTTGATTTTTCTAGTGGCCAACTAACAACTAATTCTACGAGTTTTTTTTAGCAATTTCCCCACTCTTAAAGAGCTTATGCAAATATATGGTAATATATAAACACTAAAAAAGGGGAATATCACCCTTTTTAGATTTTTTTGATAAAAAAAATAATTTATTTCTTCTGGGATAATTCTTTATCCATATCAACTTTTTCAATTAATTCACCTTCAAAATAATATTCCCAAACCCCCGTTTTTACATCATTTTTATAAAGTCCTTTTTTTACAAGATCACCACTTAACCTATCATGATAAACAACTGCTCCATCTAAAACGCCATTTTTATAATGTAAATCTTGATAAACATGCCCTCTAACTGAATAGCGTTTATATGCACCTTCAAGTAATCCATCTTTATAATTTGCCTCAATAGTTGGTTTTTTATTTTCAAAATAGGTTGTGTATTTACCATCTAATTTACCATTTAGATAATGCTCTTCTTGCATAATACTTTTTCCGTCTTTTTGGAAATAGTTCCATTTTCCAATTCTGTTTTTTCCATTCATTTTTCCTTCACTTAATAATTTACCCGTAGCTGTAAAAAACCTTACCGATGCAGTATTATCAATTTTATTAAATGTTTTTATAATAATTGGCTGTTTTGGCGATGCTAAATCGTAATATTTAAAAACACCAATTTCTTTCCCATTTTTAAACACTCCTTGATAACGAATATTCCCATTTTCATAATGCTTAATCCATTTCCCATGCCTTTTATTATCGCTATCAAACTGATTGGTTTGTGAATTTGTATTTATAAAACTAAATATTAATGCGAAAATTAGTATTGTTTTTTTCATGTGTTTATTTTTATTGTTTAATCCCATATTTCATCTTCGATAACGAAAGAAACTTTCTATTTATTATGACTGTTTTACTTTAATAAATCATTTAATTTTTTGGTGTTAAATTTTTACTGTTATAAATACTCCATGCACTTACTACTTTTTGATTTCTTTTTTATAACTTTTGCTTAGCACTTAGCTCATTTAACCTATTACAATATTATCAATAAACATACCATACTTTTTTTAATACTTTCTATACTCTTACAGTTGTTTTATTTTAATATTGTACTTTTACTCGAAATTTTAAAAATTATTTCCAATGAAACTTTTGACTAGAACTTTATTCGCATTAACCTTAATTATTCTTTTAGCAAGCTGTAAAACAGATAAAAAAGAAGTACTAAACAACACCTCTAAAGAAAAACACACTGCAAACGAACTAAAAAACGATACTCTTCAAGACGAGAACAAAAAGCACGATGCAAAATCTGGTGCTACAAAAGTGGTAAATAAAATTCACTATAAAGGGGAAAAGCATTTAAAAAACATAAAACAATTAACTTTTGGAGGAGATAATGCAGAAGCATATTGGAGTTTTGATGATAAGCAATTAGTATTTCAAGCATCTAATCATTGGGGTTTAAAATGTGATCAAATTTTTATTTATGATTTAGCAAATCCCTTAACTGATGATAAAATAATTCCTCAAATGGTAAGCACTGGAAAAGGTAGAACTACGTGTAGCTATTTTATGCCTGGCGACTCAACAATTGTTTACTCTTCTACTCATTTAGCCGATGTTAATTGTCCACCAGTACCTAAAAAAGAAGATCATGGCGGAAAATATATTTGGCCAATCTATGAAGGATTCGATATTTTTACAGCAGATATTAAAGGGAATCAATTAAAACAATTAACCAATACACCTGGTTATGATGCAGAACCAACGGTTTCGCCTAAAGGAGACTTAATCGTTTTCACCTCTTTAAGAAGCGGCGATTTAGAATTGTACACCATGAAGATTGATGGCTCAGATGTAAAACAAGTAACAACTGGTCTAGGTTATGATGGAGGAGCATTTTTCTCTCCTGACGGAACAAAATTAATTTTCCGCTCTTCAAGACCTAAAACAGATGCTCAAATTAAAGAATACAAAGATTTATTAAAAATTGGTTTGGTTAAACCTACAAATATGGAATTATATGTTTGTAATGTAGATGGAACTGATTTAAAAAAAATAACGGATTTAGGTTCTGCAAATTGGGCACCATTCTTTCATCCTTCAGGAAAGAAAATTATATTTTCAACCAACCATAAAAATAAAACAGTACCTTTTAATTTATACATGATTAATATTGATGGAACTGGTTTAGAACAAATCACTTTTGATCCCGTTTTCGATTCATTTCCTATGTTTTCATACGATGGTAAAAAGTTAGTATTTTCATCAAATAGAAATAATAATGGTACGCATGATACCAATCTTTTTATAGCTGATTGGGTAGAATAATATTTTATAACATACCTTTTTCAAAAACCTCAAATTACAATAGTATAATTTGAGGTTTTCTTATTTTTGATTGAATTTATTTTAGAAAATAATTTCTAATTTCCAATTTTAAATCTTAATTTTTTATCCTATCTTGCGAGCTTAAACTAGTTGAATGAAAAATATAAGAAATTTTTGTATAATTGCACATATTGATCACGGAAAAAGCACTTTAGCTGATAGGTTATTAGATTTTACTGAAACCGTTAATGATAGAGAAAAACAAGATCAATTATTGGACAGTATGGATTTGGAACGTGAACGTGGAATCACAATTAAATCACATGCCATTCAAATGAATTATACCTATAAAGGAGAAGAATTTATTTTAAATTTAATTGATACTCCTGGTCATGTTGACTTTTCTTACGAAGTTTCTCGTTCTATTGCTGCTTGCGAAGGCGCTTTATTGATTGTAGATGCAGCTCAAAGTATTCAAGCACAAACCATTTCAAACTTATATCTAGCATTAGAAAATGATTTAGAAATTATACCCGTATTAAACAAAGTTGATTTACCAAGTGCAAATCCAGAAGAAGTTTCCGATGATATTATTGATTTATTAGGTTGTAATTTGGAAGATATTATTCACGCAAGTGGAAAAACTGGTCTAGGAATGGAAAATATACTAGATGCCATTATCAATAAAATTCCAGCACCAAGTGGCGACCCAGAAGCTCCATTACAGGCATTAATTTTCGACTCGGTATATAATACTTTTAGAGGAATTGAAACTTATTTTAAAGTTGTAAATGGAGAAATAAGAAAAGGACAAAAAGTGAAGTTTCTCTCAACAGAGCAAGAATATTTTGCCGATGAAGTTGGAACCTTACACCTAACACAAACACCTAAAAAGGTTATTAAAACAGGAGATGTTGGTTATTTAATTACAGGTATCAAAGTTGCTAGCGAAGTAAAAGTTGGAGATACAATTACTGATGCTGCCAATCCTACTTTAGAAAAAATTGATGGTTTTGAGGAAGTTAAGCCTATGGTTTTTGCAGGGATTTATCCTGTTGATACCGAGGAGTTTGAAGAACTACGTAATTCTATGGAAAAATTACAATTAAACGATGCTTCATTAGTATTTCAACCAGAAAGTTCTGCTGCACTAGGCTTTGGTTTTAGATGTGGATTTTTAGGAATGCTACACATGGAAATTATTCAAGAACGCTTAGAACGTGAATTCGGAATGACCGTGATTACAACTGTTCCCAATGTATCATATCATGCCTTTGTAAAGAAAAATATTAATGATATTATCTTAGTAAATAATCCGAGTGACTTACCTGACCCTTCAGGTTTAGACAGAGTTGAAGAACCTTATATCAAAGCAACTATTATTACAAAATCTGATTTTGTTGGTCAAGTAATGAGTTTATGTATTGAAAAAAGAGGTCTTTTAACAAATCAAACATATTTAACTACTCAACGTGTAGAATTAAGTTTTGATATGCCTTTAGCCGAAATTGTTTTTGATTTTTATGATAGACTTAAAACAGTTTCAAAAGGATACGCATCATTTGACTATCATCCAATTGGACTGAGAGAATCAAAATTAGTAAAAGTAGATATTCTACTTAACGGAAATAGTGTTGATGCTCTTTCAGCTTTAATACATTTTGACAATGCACAATATATAGGTAGGAAAATGTGTGAAAAATTACGTCAATTAATACCTAGACAACAATTTGATATTCCAATTCAAGCTGCAATTGGCGCAAAAATTATTGCCCGAGAAACAATAAAAGCCTTACGTAAAGATGTAACAGCAAAATGTTATGGTGGAGATATTTCACGTAAACGTAAACTGCTAGAAAAACAAAAGAAAGGTAAAAAGCGTATGCGAATGGTTGGTAATGTAGAAATACCACAAAAAGCATTTATGGCTGTCTTAAAATTAAATGATTAAACTATTTTTTCACAAATAATACCGATTTAATTAAAAAATGCGCTAAATGAATTTAAAATATTTTTTTTTAATCTTTGATTTTTAAACATAGTTTATGCTATGGTTTAAATTTTAAGTGACGAAAAACGGAAAAAAGATGAATAATTTATAGCGTATTTTGATGTTGAATTGGTATAATATAGTGAAATTGTGCTTTTTTATAAAAAAAATCCTGATAAAATTAATTATCAGGATTTTTTTATTTACTTAGAATTTTAGATTTATTCTAAACCTCCTTTATGATCATCTTGCCATTTATCTAATTTATCCCATTCTTTATTTACACACATAAGTGCTTGTTTAGGCCAAGACCCAGGATTGTGAACTTTATAAGCAGGACCTGCATTATCAAGAACTTTTTGAATTCTACTCACAGCAGATTCTGATAATTGTTTCCAACTCCAAACACCATCATTATTTAAGTGTTCTGCTATTTTAGGACCAATTCCTTCAATTCTTGTTAAGTCATCTTTTACCGAATCATCAACAACCGTTTTTGCTGTAAAAGAAGACGCTCCTGCAGTAGCTCCTAAAGCACCTGCTCCAGCTAAACTATTATTTGCGTTTTTTCTACATGCATCTAAATCTGCTTTCACATCTAAATAACGCTGTCTGTAATCATCTCCTCCATCACTAGAGCCTCCAAATAATTTACTAAGCAACCATCCTAAAATAGCACCTAATAAAAAAGCTAATAATATTGGCCAAGGCCAAGCCCACAAACCATCACATCCTAATTGTATTAATAATAACATAATTTTATATTTTTAAAAGTTTATAATTTATTTAATTTCTAATTCTACACGTCTATTTTTCTGTCTTCCAGCACTTGTTTCGTTTGTTGCAATTGGTTTTTCTTCACCAAATGAAACCGTTGAAATTCTTTTACTATCAACACCTAAGCGAATTAACTCATTTGCAATAGATTTAGCTCTACCTAAAGCTAATCTTTTATTAGGAGCTGCTTTTCCTACATTATCTGTATGACCCGAAAGTGCAACACGTTTATTATTTCCTTTTAGAGATTTTGCTACATCTTTAAGGTAATTAATAATATTGACATTACTCAATTTCTTAGTAGAATTTGTAGGGAAATAAATTAAAGCTTTATTATCTACTTCAGTAATATTATCATTTCTAGTCAACCAATCAAAATCGGTACCCGCAAAACGATTAGTTTTAGCAGAATCATAGTAATTTACTAATTTAGCTCCATACTCTACTTTTTTAGAGTCCATAGTGCTATTAAGTTTCGCAAAAGCTGATTTTGCTCTAGTAATACCCATTGACTCGCCTTCTTCTTTAAAATAAGGACCCGTAATTTTTAAGATTTTACCATCAGCCATTGCTGCTAATATTTCTTTTCTTTTCGCATCCCAAAGGTCATTTGTAATTGCTTCACCTGAATTCCAATTGTAAACAAGAGGCCCATCTTTTTGTTTTTTTACAATTACTGCTGGTTCTTTCACTTTTTTAGTAATAGCATTGGCTTCAGAGCCTCCACAACATTCTTTATAGCTAGAATAGCTATACCAAAGTAAAAGTAAAAACAGCAAAAATGTAATAATTGCTAAAAATTTTTTCATTTTTTCTTTTGTGTTTAGTTAATATTATTTCTTAAT